>JAEENR010000071.1 GCA_016283885.1 Verrucomicrobiota bacterium | reverse complement strand
GCGGTCAACGTCTGAGTACCGGCGCACGGGTTGGTGGCGATCGCCGGGTTGTATTCACATGTGCCTTCAATATCGGCTGTGGCGTTGAGCTGAGCATCGCTCAGTTCCGTGCCGTAAGTGATAGCGGCCGGAGCCGCCCAGGTAATGACCGGAGTGACCTTGTTGACGACCAATTCCACCGAAGCAGAAGCAGTGCTGTAATTGGTACTGTCGGTCGGTCTGAAGGTCACACTCAGAGATCGGATGCCGGCTTTTAGTTTTGTACCTTTCATCGGATTATACATCATTCTGCCATCCACATCGGCAGTGGCGTTCAGCTGTTCATCGCTCAGTTCCATGCCGTAAGTGATAGCCGCCGGAGTTTCCCAAGTGATGACCGGAGTCGCTTTATAAACGATCTGTTGGACGGTTGCGGTAGTCGTTGTGTAGTTGGCAGTATCTGTCGGTGTGAAGGTGACACTCAGAGTTTGGGCTCCGGCGTTCAGCTTCGTACCGGCAGCCGGGTTGTACTCAAATGTGCCTTCAATGTTGGCAGTGGCGTTCAGCTGTTCATCGCTCAATTCCGTTCCATAAGTGATGGCTGTCGGAGTTTTCCAGGAGATAGTTGGTACAGCCGGATTCACAACGATCTGAACCGATTTCTTCGCTGTTGTATAGGCGGGATCCGATGGTGTGAATGTTGTATTCAATGTGTGAGTCCCCGCGTCCAGTTTTGTGCCGGCTGCCGGGTCATATACGAAGGTTCCCGAAACATCTGCGGTCGCGTTCAGCTGGACTGCGCTCAAAGCGGTCCCGTAAGTGATGGCTGCTGGAGTCGCCCAAGTGATGACCGGAACGGTCGGATCCACATCTTTAGTCACAACGATCTGAACCGATTTCTTTGCGGTATTGTAGTTGGCGGTATCTGACGGTGTGAATGTAGTATTCAAGGTATGAGTTCCCGCGTCGAGTTTTGTACCGGCTGCCGGGTCATACACGAAGGTTCCCGGAACATTCGCGGTTGCGTTCAACTGAGTTTCTGTCAGTTCCGTACCTTCTTTGATGCTGTCCGGATTTGCCCAGGTGATGACCGGGGTGGCCTTATTCACGGTAATTTGAACCGATTTCTTTGCCGTTGTGTAAGCAGTCATATCATCCGGCGTGAAATTCGCGGTCAATGTGTGAGTCCCCGCATCCAGTTTCGTGCCGGCTGCCGGAGTATACACAAAGGTGCCCGGAACGTCCGCCGTAGCGTTCAACTGAGTTTCCGACAGTTCTGTGCCTTCTTTGACACTGGCCGGAGTTGCCCAGGTGATGACCGGTGTGGCCTTGTTCACTTTCAGCAGGACTTTTTTCTCAATGGCTGAGTAGGTGGTGTCAGCCGGTGTAAAGGTGGTCTTCAGGGTATGAGTACCGACATCCAGTTTTGTGCCGGCGGCCGGGTCATACACAAAGGTGCCGGGAACATTCGCGGTCGCGTTCAGCTGGGCTGCGCTCAAGGCGGTTCCGTAGGTGATGGCTGCCGGAGGGTCCCAGGTGACAACGGGTGTCGTGCTGGCGGTCACGACCAGTTGAACGGTTTGGACCGCTGTCTCATAGTAAGAAGAAGACATCGGCTTGAAGGTCGCCTTCAGTGTGTGGGTGCCTTCGCTCAATTTTGTTCCAGCCGGAGGATCATAAGTGAACGACCCAAGAACATTCGCTTTGGCGTTCAGCTGCGCTGCGCTCAAAGCGGTTCCATAAGTGATGGGTGCCGGAGTAGCCCAGGTGATAACGGGTATGGCCTTGGTCACAACCAGCTGAACCGTTTTTGTCACCGAGTTGTAATTGGCGGCATCAGTCGGGTTGAAAACTGTGGATAATATGGTCGTCCCCACCGTTGGTTTTGCTCCCGTGGAAGGATTATAGCTGAAGGAGCCGGGAACGTTTGCTTTGGCGTTCAGTTGTGTCTCGTCCAGAAGGGTTCCGTAAGGAACAGGTGCCGGAGTGGTCCAGGTAACCGTCGGATCCGCTTTGTTCACGGTCAGCAGCACATTAGATGAAATGCTTTTTTGGCTTTGGTCGCTGGGGGTGAAGACAACGCTGAGAGTTTGAGTGCCCGCGTCCAGAATGGTTCCTGCGGCGGGTGTGTAGGTAAAGGTGCCATTCACATTCGCGGTCGCGTTCAGTTGAGCCGAACTCAAAGGTGTTCCGTAAGTAATAGGAGCCGGGGTCGCCCAAGTGACTTTAGGCGTGATCACCTCATGCGTGGGGATATATTCCACCCCGAAAGAATCGAAAAGCATCTTGGCATCGGGCAGTTTTGTCGGGTTTGTGGAATCACCTGTCGTATAGGTGAATTCAGGGGAAATCGCGTAATAATAATCACCGCTGCTGGGGTGATCAATATATCCGCGGTCATGAACGATCATATAAAGGGTAACGGTTTGGCCGGCCGGCAGATTGTCATAAGCCTTGACATCGCCTTTCAGTTTTCCTGTCGCTTTGCCGTTGCTGGCAATGGTAAAGATCGCTACGTCAATTTCTTCCTCACCATACATGATCGTGGCGGTGAAATCAGTGCCTATTTTATCTTCCCAGGGTATTATTTTGCTCCCCGGTTTAACAGATCCATAAAATATGGGATTTTCTGTTACCAGACTGATAGTTCCTCCTGCATAGATCGCTGCGGAAGAATAAATTAAACACAATGTAACCAGTACCCACCTTGTTAGATTTTTGATAATACCATTCATGATAAAGGTTCTCATAAAACACCCCTTCCCAAATTTTATTTATTTTTGAGTTGTAATGCAATAGATAATTACATTTTTACAAAGAATTTACAAAGAAAATGCATGGTTTGTCCAAACCCGGTCACATAATTCCTTGTGAAAAGTGGCGTTTTTTAGTATCCTCGCCGGTATTGTAACGGAGCTGTTATGAGACGATTTGCATCACTTACTTCAAGCATCGCGGCATGTGCCCTGATCGCGGGCGCGGCGGCCGTGGATGCCGCTAATTACCCGGAAAATCCGGCACCATTAGCTCCGGAGGCATTCATGGAACTGCCTCTGGGAACAGTCAAGCCCGATGGCTGGCTGCGCAGTCAACTCCAGATCCAGGCCCGCGGTTTGACCGGGCATCTGGATGAGTTTTGGGATTCTTTATTTTCTTCGGCCTGGAAAGGTTTGGATGGCGATGCCTGGGAGCGCGGTCCTTATTATTTGGACGGATTGGTTCCTCTGGCTTATTTGCTGGATGATCAGCGGCTTATTTCCAAGGCGCGTCCTTATATCGAGTACATGCTGATGACCCGTCAGGACACCGGATGGTTTGGTCCGGTCCAGAATACGGATCGCTGGCCGCTGGCTGTGGCGACCAAGGTTTTGATCCAGTACTATGAAGCGACCGGCGACGAACGGGTTCTGGAATTGCTGAAGAGTTACTTCCAGTTCATTCTGGATAATCCCCCGGATTGGCCCGACAATCAATGGCGCGGGGTGCGCGCAATGGAGACCTGCATCGCGGCTCACTGGATGTACCGCCAGACGAAGGATCCGATGTATGTCAAAGCCGCTCAGTCTATTATTGATAACTGCTACAAGTGGGACGAGTGGTTCCGGAATTTTGCTTATACCGATGAAGCCATTACATTGTGGCGCAGTCCTTTGACACCGAAGGACAATCCGCCCAAGATCGGTTACAATCTGCTTTCTCACGGGGTCAATATCGCGATGGCTTTGAAATATCCCGGTTTCAAATACCAGCAGACCGCCGATGAGAAGTACCATGAGAGTTTCATTATGGGGCTCAAGTCTCTGGATCGCTATCACGGCCAGGTCACGGGTGTTTTTGCTTGTGATGAACATTTGGCCGGATTGAACCCCACTCAGGGAACAGAGCTTTGTGCCGTGGTGGAGATGATGTACTCGCTGGAAAACCTGATCAGTATCTGGGGTACACCTGAACTGGCAGACCGTCTGGAATCCTTGGCGTACAATGCCTTGCCGGGAACAACGACTCCTGATTTCTGGACCCATCAGTACGATCAGCAGGTCAATCAGGTGCTCTGCTCCAAGGATAAACGCAAATGGTCCACCAACGGTGATGAGTCCAATATGTACGGTTTGGAACCGAATTTCGGCTGCTGCACCGCCAATATGCACCAGGGCTGGCCTAAGTTTGTCTCTTCCATGTGGATGGCCACTCATGACAAGGGTCTGGCCGCGGTAGCGCTGGGACCCAACACGGTTTCCGCCAAAGTGGCCGACGGGGTCAAGGTCAACATTATTCAGGAGACAGAATATCCTTTTGATGAGCATATTACCTATACAATCGCCTGTCAGGAAGATGTTGAATTTCCGCTTTATATCCGCATTCCCGGCTGGGCTGATAAGGCCAAGCTGGTCGTGGGCAAGAGGGAAACCATTCCGGCCGCGGCAGGGGAGTTTGCCTGCATCAAGCGGGTTTGGAAGAATGGCGACAAGGTCAAGCTGACTCTGCCCATGGATATCCGCGGCGAGCGCCGTTATCATGATTCCATCGCGATCCACCGCGGACCGCTGGTCTTTTCTCTGGAGATCGGTCAGTATATGACCCGTGTCAAGAAGCACAGTGACATCTATCCCGATGCTTCCGACTGGGAGATCCGTCCGTCTGATGATTGGAACTATGCCTTGCTGCTGAACCCGGAGAAACTGCAGAGCGCCTTCAAGGTCAAGACACATCCTGTTTCGCAAATACCGTTCGCGGCGGTAGCGGCACCGGTCGTTCTCTCCGTCAAAGCCTGCCAGCTGGATGAATGGGTGATGGACTGGAATTCCGCGGGCGATCTGCCTCAGTCGCCGATCGATCCTAAGGGCTTGGAAACCAAGACGGTGAAACTGATCCCTTACGGTTGTACTCAGCTGAGGATCACCGAGTTTCCTCTGGCTGAAAAGAAGTAAACCTCCTTTTTAGAACGCGTGAGACCGCAGACAGATACTTCCGTCTGCGGTTTTATGTTTTATAAAACTGCTTGAGAATTTTCTCAAAAATTCGATAATACCCCGCATGTTGAGTTCTAACATGCTCGCAACAGCCGCCGCGGAACTAACCATTCCCCCTCTGTTGATTTTGCCGTTCATTTTACTTTTGCTGTCCATAGCGATCATCCCCCTGATCAGTCCGGGCTGGTGGGGTAAATTCTATTCATATGTCTCTGTGGGGCTGGGCGCGATCACGCTTTGCTATTATCTTTTCGTCTTCAAGGCTCCCACGCCGATCCTGCATGTTCTGCATGAGTATGTCAGTTTTATTGCCCTGATCGGTTCGCTGTTTGTGGTGTCGGGCGGCATCCACATTTCCACCCGGGGACAGGCTCTTCCGTGGATGAACTGCGTTTTTTTGCTGATAGGGTCGATCCTTTCCAATATCGTGGGGACCACAGGTGCGTCCATGCTCCTGATCCGTCCCTGGATCCGCATGAACAAGAGACGTATCAGCGGATTCCATATCATCTTTTTCATTTTCATTATCAGCAATATTTCCGGCGCGCTGACACCGATCGGTGATCCTCCGCTGTTTCTGGGATTCCTGCGCGGGGTCTCTTTCTGGTGGACGCTGGAGCAATGCTGGCTGGGCTGGCTGATCGCTATCCTGCTGGTGATGGCTATTTTCTTTGTTCTGGATATGCGCAGCTACCGCAAACTGCCTGCCGAATTCCATGTACCGCCCGGACCGGATGAGAAGATCAAGGTCAGCGGTCTGTTCAATCTGATTTTCCTGGTGATCATTCTGGTAGCGGTATTCCAGCCCTCTCCGTACCGTGAGATCCTGATGATCCTGTCCGCGGCGGGATCCTATTTCATCACGGCTAAGAAAGCTCAAAAAATCTACCACGACAACGAATTCAATTTCCATCCCATCAAGGAAGTGGCCTGGCTCTTTATAGGCATTTTCCTGACGATGACCCCGGCTCTGGCATACCTGGGATCTCATGCGGCTTCTTTCGGCATTGATACCCCGGCCAAATTCTTCTGGGCCACGGGTGCCTTGTCCGGTTTCCTGGATAACGCTCCTACTTATCTGACGTTCCTGGCCACGGCAATGGGTTTGGAGGGGCTGGATGTGAGCGTCAAGGCCAATGTTGTCGAGTTTATGAAAAACTGTCCGGCTTTACTCAAGGCTATTTCGATGGGCGCGGTCTTCTTCGGCGCGATGACGTATATCGGCAACGGTCCGAACTTTATGGTAAAATCCATTGCCGATCAGGCGCATATCAAGACACCGACCTTCTTCGGGTATCTGTTCAAGTATTCCATCCCGGTCTTGCTTCCGGTCTTTGTCGTCATCACGATCCTCTTTTTCTCCAAGTGGGCCATTTTCTGATTTTTATTGAATAAAAGCTGTTGATCGTTAAAATAAAAACGTAACCCCTCTGTGAAGGGAAAGGTATATGATGAAAAAACTTCTTTTAGCGTTAGGTGCTGCGGTGGTTTTATTAACAGCCGGCAGTTTGTGCAATGTGTTCGCGGCGGATCTGATCAATGTGCGCCCCAAAAAACCGACCACTCCGGTGCCGGTCATCAATGCTGAGCACCACAATACTCTCAAGGTGATGACCATGAATGTGCGCGTCGCCAATGAGACAGATCCTTATCCCTGGTCCAAGCGCAAGATCGCCATGCGCGAATTCCTGAAAGTCCATCAGCCCGATGTCTTTGGCACACAAGAGACCTTCTACTTCGTGATCAAGGATCTTCTGGAAGGCGGTTCCGATTATGACTGGGTCGGCCTGGGACGCGAAGGCGGCACCAAGGGCGAGTTCATGGCTATCTTCTACAAAAAGAACCGCTTTGAACCGCTGGAGTACGACCACCTGTGGCTTTCGGAGAATCCCCGTCTGATCGGTTCCATGTCCTGGGATACGGCCTGCACCCGTATGGTGACCTGGGTCCGCTTTCTGGATAAGGAGACTGGCCAGCAGTTCTACTTTGTCAATACCCACCTGGATCACATCAGCCAGCTGGCCCGCGTGAACGGTGCCAAAGTCATTGCCGGAGCGATCGCCAAGTTGGACAAAAAACTGCCCCTCTTCCTGACGGGCGACTTCAATACACCTTCCACCAACGCGGAAGTCCATGATGTCTTTATCAACCTGGGGCTGAGCGATACTTGGGACACTGCCGAGAGGCACAGCGATCAGTACGCCACATACAATGCTTTCAAAGCTCCCCAAAAGGATGGCCACCGCATCGACTGGATCTTTACCCGTGCCGGCATGAAAGTCTATTCCACCGACATCATGCTGAACAAGGAAGGTGCCGTCTATGTCTCCGACCATTTCCCTGTCATCTCTGTAGTGGAATGGCCGGCAAAGAAGTAACCGCTTTCATTCATTAGATCAAAGATCCCCGACGGTTTTATCCCGCCGGGGATTTTTTTAAAGTTTAACAATAATTCCCTTCTCGGTCGCAAAGGTTCCCCTTTGCGCCCGAAAAGGCTTATGCCTTGAAGACCTCTTCGCCATCAACGATGGTGGCAACGATGTTGGCCTGGGCAACCTTCTCGATGTCGTCGTGCAGAAAGTCGCAGTCGAACACCGTCATGTTGGCAATCTTGCCGAACTCGATGGAGCCCAAGCGATGCTCCTGACGGAACTGGCGGGCGACGTTGATCGTCATGGCACGCAGCGACTGCTCGCGGGTGACAGCCTCCTTCATGTTGCGCGGTGAGTCGCCAAGCAGTCCAGCAGGATAGCAACGCTTCTCGGCAGTATAGAAACTGTATTTCACGCTCATCATTGGCGAGACGGGGTAGTCGGAATGGTACACCACGTTGGCTCCTGCGTCATAGAACGACTTAATGGGGTAGGCCTCATCTGCCAGTTCTTTGCCGACGTAGGCCACCTCCTGGTCATAAATGATTGGAGCGGCAGTCGCCCATAGTGGCGGAACGACAGCGACTGACCCCGTTGCAGCCATGCGCCGGATGTCCTCGTCGGTCACGAAGTGCAGGTGAGCCAGAGCATTGCGCTGGTCAAGGTCGCCGGTAATCTTCTCCGCGTCCTCGATGCAACCCAGCATGTAGTGGGTGGCACCGCCGCCCTCGGAGTGGACATGTACGGACATGCCCTCCTTGTCAGCCTCTACAATCAGCTCCACCATCTTGTCGTGGTCGTTAAAGCGCTCCACACCGTGATAGCCGGGTTGGTCGAGGTAGTCCTGATTCTGCCAGCCCGTATGCGCCTCGGTAACGCCGTCGAGGAACGCCTTGGGACCGATAATGTGAAAGTACTCGCCGCTCTTCTCTGCACGCTCCGCTGCGATACGGGCTACGGCAGCCTTCGGGTCGTCAATATTGTCGATGACATACATCCAAGCGTAGGTACGCAGCTTCAGCTTGCCTTCCTTCTCCAGTTCATAGTATGCCTTTGGAGCGTCTTTGTGTACCACATCCGCGCCAGCATCACCTACGGCGGTAAAGCCGTTGCTGAAGGCATGCTTCTGCCAGGCGAGCAGGTATTCCTTGATGTCATCTACTGAGGTGGGAATCTTCGGTGTAATCTCGAACACAGGACCCTCGCAGATATAACCGTCGGGGACACCGTTCTCGTCCACATGTACCAGATCATAGCCTGCTTTCTTAGCGTAGGCAGCATCGATACCGGCCCATTCCAGTGCCTTGCTGTTGAGCAGCATGGAGTGTCCGCCACTGGTCTGCAAGATGAGAGGTTTGTCTGCGCACATCTCATCGAGGTATGCCTTGGTGACATGTTCCTCGTTTTCCACCCACCCTGCGGCCAGGTAGAAGTTGCGCTGCGGGTTCTTCGCAATGAACTCCTTGATAATCTTACGGTATCTTTGGTAGTCGGTGGTCATACCTCCCTCCATCAGGTTCGCCTGGCCGATAGCACGGTAACCGGCCAAGTGACCGTGACAGTGGGACTCCATAAACCCCGGATAGATGTAGTTCTCACCGTAGTCCAGCACCTGTGCATCGGCACTGGCGAGTCTCTTCGCTTCCTCTGCGCTGCCGATATAGGCAAACACGCCGTTCTTTACTAATGCGGCCTTGGCAAAGGGCCTTTTCTCATCCATCGTAATGATATTGCCGAGAATGATTGTCTGTTTCATACTGTAATTCCACTAGCATCCCATAGGAATGGGAAAAATGTGTTGTTTTTTGGAGCTTACACTCGTAAGCTCAATGCATTACAAACAAAACAACACACAATCTTTATATCACTTTTAAGTAGCTTGTGCAACATATTCCTCCGGAAATAATTCCTCAACTTTCTCAGGAGTATGAGATTCAAACTCGTAAGTTCTCTGTCATGAGTCAAATCATTGCTGTGGTTCTTTTAATATCCATTTGTGGCTCTAAATGATTTTCTGGGGTTGCCATACAGCAAAAAGTGTGCCATCATTATGGGAGAGCGTTAGCAGGCTGATGGGACGTGAATTGAAATTGAATATGAAGACGGCTCTTGCGCAGGTGCTTTCACCGCAGATGCAGGAGTCGCTGGCTATTTTGGCGTCCCCGATCCTGGAGCTGAGGAACAAGGTCAATGAGGAGCTGGAAAAAAATCCTGTCCTGGAACTGGATGAAGATGCCCCGGCTCCGGTGGTCACGGGGGATCTGGCGGATCCGGTTCCGGAGCAGGAAGCACCGCACGGATCGGTTTCCACTTCGTCCACAGATGATTACGGCAAGCGGATGGGCGATTTGATCGAGACGGAGGAGGGCTGGAAGGATTATTTTCTGCAAGGGGAGTCGGCCGCCTATACGCCCAGCCGCTCGGATGACGAGAAACGTCAGTATTTTTTCGATTCCATCACGAACCATGAGCAGTCGCTGCAAGGTTTTCTGCTGGAGCAGGCTGATTCGATGGACCTGCCTCCGGAGAAGCGGGAAGTGGTGGAGCTGCTGATCGGGTATATAGACGAGCAGGGGTATCTGCGCTCGAAACCGATGGAGCTGGTCTTTGCCACGAATCGTTCCCCGGAGGAGATCCAGGAGGCACTGGATCTTTTTCACCGGTCTTTTGATCCGCCGGGAGTCGCCGCCCGTGACCTGAGAGAGTGTCTGCTGATCCAGCTGGAACGCGCGGGCCGGAAAGAGAGTCTGGAATGGAAGATCGTGGACCGGTTCCTGCCGCAGCTGGAGATGAAGCGGTTCACGGAGATCGCCGCCCGGCTGAATCGTCCGGTGGAGGCGGTGAAGGAAGCGGTGAAGCGTATCGGCCAGCTGGAACCGAAACCGGGCCGGCCATTCTTTTCGGGGACAAATGTTTATGTCGCGCCGGAGGTCTTTGTGGAAAAGGACGGGGATCATTATAAGGTGACCATGAACGACGATCTGCTGCCCAAGCTGAAGATCAACAAGATCTATAAAGAGATGATGGGTGCCAGCGAGTCCAAAGAGACGCGCGCGTACATCATGGAGAAGATCCGTTCCGGCCGGGGATTCATCACCAGTCTGGAACAGCGCCAGCGGACCATCCGCAAGGTGGCCGAGGTGATCGTGGATTTCCAGAAAGATTTTATGGAGAAGGGTGTGAGCGGTCTGCGTCCGCTCTCCATGCAGCAGGTGGCCGATGTGGCCGGGGTGCATATCACCACGGTGAGCCGGGCGATCGCGGGGAAATATATGCAGACACCGCAGGGCGTGTTCGATATGCACTATTTCTTCAACAGCGCGCTGAAGAACGATTCCGGAGAAGCTGTGGCCAACGCGCAAGTCAAAGCCGCTCTGCAGGAAATGATCTCCAAAGAGGATAAAAAACATCCTCTGACCGATCAGCAGCTGATGGAGCTGTTCCGTCAGCGCGGGATCAATGTGGCCCGGCGCACGATCGCCAAGTACCGCTCCATGCTGGGCTATGAGAATTCGCCCCGCCGCCGGGAGTACTAGATGTAAATGTTATTTACTTGATTATAATGTGTTTGATATGAAAAATCATTATAAAAATAGATTTATATTATTTGGAACGGTATTTGGAACAGTAATCGCTATTATTATTGCAGTGTTAGTTGTTATTTTTTCAAGCAAAATAGCAGGGTGTGTTGTTCTGCCAGTTATTGCATTTGGGTATTTGTTTTTAGATTTTTTAGATTTTTTAATTTCTTTATTTGGATATAGTGCTGATAGCAGCATGTTGTTTATTCTGCCCTTCTTCTTTTTACTCTTTATTCTTTCTACTCTTTATTGTGCCGGACTTGGATTTATTTCAGGAATACTTGCGTTCAAGCTTTGGGCATACAAGGAACGATGGATGGCTCAGAAATGCTTTGAATACGTCCCTCAGAGTAAATTGAATAAGTGGGAATTAATCAGTTTTTTAGGAATAACACTACTGATTGTTTTTTGTACAACATACTATACCATGTTTTTCATTAATCTAAATTTATCCACTGATCTTTTAGTAAACTTCCATTGAAATAAGAAGCCTTCTCATTTTTTCGTGATCAAGGAATAAGGGCTTTCCCTATCCAGAACGTGTTTCCAGGCCGTTGACAAAGTGACAAAAAGACGAGGTCGCAAGCCTCGTCTTTTCGTTTTCAATTTCCATTAGAAAATCCATTTCTAATGACGTTTTTGGATTGAAAAGAACCGGAAACTGTTTCGGTCTATGCTGAAAACGGTCTTTCCATTCTGTTCCGCGGCTCTGAGTTCAGCGACCGCGGTCCGGCGGTTGTGAACGGTGTCATTGGACTTATGAGTGTGAAACACATAGAACAGTTTGCCGGAGCCGTCCGTGAAAATATCGCCGTGACCTGTTCCGTTTTCACCTACTAGTTTGCGGTTCAAAATGGGACTGCCGCCGTAACGGGTCCAGGGACCCAATGGCGAGGAGGCGGTGGCATAGCCGACAGCGTAATCCGGGCTGCGGTAGTCGTTGGCGCTGTAGAAGAGGTAATAAGTGCCGCCGCGTTTGATGACGGTGGGACCTTCGATGACACCCCAGTCCTGATTGTTGGTATTTTCCCACTGGGCTTCCGAGGGATTTTTCCCCGTGGCTACGCATTCGCGCAGAGTCTCTTTTTTGATCTGGCGCAGATCGGGAGTCATTTCCGCCACATAGATGCGGTTGCCGCGGTCCAGACGCACATGATAGAAGTAGATCTTGCCGTCATCATCAAAGAAAATATAAGGGTCTATCTGATGGGTATCGCAAGGGATCTTTTCCAGCTTCTCCTGAGTAAAGGGTCCCAGAGGACTCTTGGCGGAGGCAATGGCAATGTATTCATCGGCCGCGTAGGCCATATAGTAAACACCTTTATGAAGAAAGACCTGCGGAGCCCAGAACTTGCCGGAGCCGAAACTGTCGCCTTTGATCAGGGCATATCCGTTTTTGGCACCGGCGGGACCTTTCCAGGTTTTGAGATCGGGCGAGGTATAGACCCAGAACCCTTCGTTGGAATTGCCCGTGCCGTAGAGATAATACGTTCCCTGATCGTAGAAGATCGTGGGATCCGCCAGGTAAATGTAATCGGTTTGAGCCGCCTGAGCCGGAGCGGAGGCTTTGGGCTGAGCCGAGTCTTCTGCCTGGGCCGGGTTCAGACCGCAGACCGCGGCGGTCAGGAGACAAATCCCGGCGATGGAAAGGATACTGTTCTTCATCACGGGGAGTATCTTTCCACAGGGAACAGTCTCATGCAATAGAAAATAGATGAAAAAAGGTGACATCCCGGAGAAAAATTGTTAAAAATAGCGCAGTGGAACGGGGTCAAAATGGCTAAAATAGCGCAGTCGGAGACCCCAAAAAGTACGAAAATAGCGCAGTCGAGCAAGGGTAAAACCCATAAAATAGCGCAGTTGAAAATGGGGTATATCTGTCATTGAAGATAGAGAAAAACCTTTTGATAAAATGGATAAACGTCTTATAGAAAAGGTAGTTACAGAACAGAAAGAAGAGCTGGCGCATCTTTCTCAAAAGCATTTCTGTACCCGAAGGGAAGAGTCCTTGATAGATTTGAACAGCAAGCTGGCTCAGGTGATCATCGGAGTCCGCCGCAGCGGCAAATCTACTTTGTGCTATCATGTCCTCAAAAAGGCGAAAGTCCATTTTGCCTATATCAACTTTGATGATGAACGGTTGGTGTCGCTGCAAGGTTCTGATCTGGACAGTGTTTTGGAAGTGCTTTACAAGATCTACGGCAATTTCAGCTGCCTTTTTATTGATGAGATACAAAACATCTCCGAGTGGTTCTTGTTCGTCAACCGTCTGCTGCGGCAGGAAATACATATATTGGTGACCGGTTCCAACGCGAAACTGCTGAGCGGCGAACTGGCCACGCACTTGACCGGAAGATATTCTCAAATCGAGCTTTATCCCTTCTCTTTCAGCGAGTATTGCGAATATAAACACCTGGATGTCCAAACACTGACGACCCGCAATGAAGGGTTCATCCGGGAGGCTTTTGACGAATATCTGAAAAAGGGCGGTTTCCCGGAGCTTTTCAATGAAAAGAACAGCACAGCCTATATCAACGCGCTGGTGAACAGCATTTTAACAAGGGATATACTGACCCGGTATTCCATCAAGTATGAGACCGCGTTCACGCAAATAGCCAATCACATCCTGAATAATGTGCCGTTCAAGGTTTCTTACAAAGAACTGCAAAATCACTTCAATCTCAAGTCGGATCATACGGTGATGAATTATGTGACCTACCTGAAACGGGCTTATCTGCTGGCAGAACTGCATAAGTATTCTGCCAAGAGCAAGATCCGTATTCGGGATGAAAAAGTTTATGCCATCGATGTCGCGCTGATGAATAATCGGCTGAACGCTTTTGCCGGGCAGAATCTGGGCTGGCGTTTGGAGACGGCCGTTTATTTGGAACTTTTGCGCAGATACCGTCCTTTGCAGTATGATATTTATTATTATTCAACATCTTATACAGAATCTGATTTTGTAGTCTGCCAGGGGAATCAGGCCAAAATGATCCTTCAGGTCTCGTATGACATCAGCAATGAGAAGACACGCAAACGGGAGTTGATGGGATTGGAGGCGGCCTCCCGGGAGACGCGCTGCGAAACTTTGCTTCTTATCACAGATCATGAGAGGGAAGAAGTGACTTTCAAAGAGAAAAAGATCCGTATCGTTCCGGCGTATGAGTGGCTTTTGGAAGAAAATGAGGTGAGGGAATGAGAGTTTTTCCGAGGTATTTGGCACAAGGATGTATTTTCCTTCTGATGTGCCTGGAAGCGAGTGTGTTCGCTCTGAATACGGAAGATGTGGAAGGACTTTGGCAGACCTTCAACCTCAGCGCGGAGGTGTGGACTGTCCGGCAGACGGGTTGTTCACTGGGCGAG
>JAEENR010000070.1 GCA_016283885.1 Verrucomicrobiota bacterium | reverse complement strand
GAATATAAAAACAACTAGAAATGAAGCTTTTACGCTGATCGAGCTTTTGGTAGTGATCGCCATTATCGCCATTCTGGCCGGAATGACTTTCCCGGCTGTGGTGAAGGGAAAGGCCAAGGTCAAGATCAAACAGGCTCAGGTGGAAATGTCCAACCTGATGGGTGCGATCTCTCAGTATCAGAGCTCTTACGGTAAACTGCCCACCTCCAAGGAAACCAGTGATAAGGCGGGAATATATGACTTTACCTATGGCATGTACGAAGTGCAGCCGCCGGAAGGAAAAAGCTATGCCGGTTTCAATTTGAATCTGCCTTGCCAGAGCGGTTATATGACCAACAACGCGGAAGTGATCGCTATCCTGCGTGATATGGAATACTATGGCAACGGATTGAAAACGCCGAACTATCAGCATCAGCGCAATCCCCGCAAGGAAGTTTTTCTGAATGTGAAGGACAGTAACAAGATCGGTACTCCTTCGGCGGTGGATCCGACGGGTGTGTACCGTGATCCCTGGGGCAATCCGTATTTCATCTCCCTGGACTTGAATTATGATGATTACACAGTGGACTGGATGTACGGAAAAATGGCGGTGGGAGCTGATTCCAGCAACGTGAGAATGGGTATCCAGGGGTTGGTGCTGGTTCCGGATTATCAGCTGCCCGGCAGCGCGAATACATTTGGTGTCAGAGCCAGTGTGATGATCTGGTCTATGGGACCGGACGGCAAAGCCGATCCGACTCTCAAGGCCAATGTGGGTGTCAACAAGGACAACGTAATCAGCTGGCATTAATCACAAAATATAAAGTTTGCACTCGGCATGTTTTGCTTAGGTGAACATAACAAGAACCTTGACAGCAGGAATGAGCGGTCGCTTCCCGGCTTTACGCTGATAGAGATCCTGGTAGTGGTGACGATCATCGGGCTGATGGCGGCGCTGAGCATGCCGGCTTTGAAGGGGTTTGGCCAGGGGAATCTGGTCAACAGTGTTATCCGTCAGCTGACCGATGACATCAACTATGCCCGCGCCCGCGCGGTCAGTGACCGCTGCAATGTCTATATGTTCTTTGTCACGACCAATGTTTATTGGGAGCGGAATAATTTCCAAACGATGCTGAATCTGGCGGCCCGGGAACAGCCTGCCGCGGAATCGGAGCGTTTCCTGCAAAGTTCCAGACAGCTTTGGACGAACCTGATCCAGCAGCAGTACACGGCTTACGCCATTTACGCGGACCGCACTGTGGGAGATCAGCCTTCGCAGAAGCGTCCCCGCTATTTAACGGAGTGGAAGACGCTGCCCGAAGGTGTCATGTTCCATCCTTATAAGCTGACCAATAATCTGACAATGGGCGACTGGATGACATTAAAGACCAATCGTTACCGGGCACAAGGGGTGGAAGCGCCTCTGCCGCAGATGTCTTTCAGATTTCCAAATTCCAAGGGGCCGGAGTTTCGCTTCCCCTGTATCGCGTTCAATTACCGGGGTGAGCTGTTTTTCCCGTATCTGGAGGGGGATAATACGACACCTTCTATTCTGAATGTCCCGGTGGAATACAATTTTGAACAGCTGCCCATTATCAAGGCCAGCGGTTTTTATTCTACTCCGGTAGAGACAGTTGAAATTACTCCGAAAACAGCGGTCGATAAGGAGCCTCTGCTGCGGATCAAGATCGACGGCAAGACGGGCAAGGTGACCGCGCTGAAAGATGAGTTTTAGCGATGAAGTTTTTTTCCAATAGAGCAAGTCGGAGCATGAAGCGTGAACATGGTTTTACCATGATCGAAATCGCGCTTTGTTTGGCTATTGTGGGTTTTTCCATGGTGGTAATCATGGGTGTACTTCCCCTGGGCGGGCAGGTTCAGAAAAAGAACCGCGAAAGCACGCTCAGTCTGCTGGATGGGAATTACCTGTTGGAAGCGATCCGCAATGGTGCCAAAGGGTATGATGATCTGGGACTTTATGTGGATGAGATCTTGCTTTACGCGAAACCCGATGCGGATCCGGTCGTTATTGAAAACAATGTTTCCGGCGGTGCTTATTGGGGTACAAGGGAGATCGTGGGCTTGCTGAGCGCGCCTCAATTCCTGATGACCAGCAGTAATGTGTGGGTTCCCAATTATCTGAACAATAATGAAATCCTGGGAAATAACTATTACACGAACATGATTTGCAAGCTGAAGGTGCGCTCCATGAACGGAACGGCGGCCGATAAGAATACGCTGGAAGCCAATCGTGATTTCGGGATGAGTTATTTGGTGGAAGCGCAGATCCTGCCGGTGGCCACCAATTATATGGATATGCGGAACATTAAGGACAATAAGAGTTTGAACGATCAAATGCAGCGTGAACGTTCCATGTCGCAGTGTGCCTGGCAGGTAAATTTGACTTTGGGCTGGCCGGTGCAGAAGGCTGCCCGCGGCGGCTACAAAGCCGGTGATCATTCTCAGGAATTCCATACGGTGGTTTCAGGGTCATTGGACAACACATTGGAAAATATGGAGATCCCCGGTATCGGTACCCGCAAGGTCATGCTGTGGTATTTTGACAAAAATAACTTTTCTGTAACCAATAACGGGATCTTTTATGATCAGTTGGTACGATAGTTGCTTGGAAAAAAGTATGTTATGATTTTATTAAGGCAGCAGCGACGAGAAAAAGCATTAAGTGCTTCAACTTCAATGGAGAAGGAACGAGTTCTCGGAGGAAGGCCGACACTCGGTTTTTCGCTTTTAGAGGTTTTAATGGTTTCTGTGATGATGACGATCATCGTCTATGGTCTGTACAGTATGTTCAATCAGACCCAGAAGTCCTTCCGCGCAAACAACGCGCAAGTGGATGTGATGACCGCGGGACGTATGGCTTTGGATGCGATCTCACGGGATATCGAGCTGCTGGCCGCCTGCAATACGGAGAACGGTGCTAATTTCCTGACACTGTTAAGTTATCCTTATGATTATCCCAGTACCCGCTATGACC
>JAEENR010000069.1 GCA_016283885.1 Verrucomicrobiota bacterium | reverse complement strand
AACAATAGCATGATGAAAAAAGCGATTTTTTTAGGATGTTTCTTGGGGTTGTGCGCGTTTGGGGGGCAGGCACAAGTCGAGAAAGCTACAGGACAAAATCCTTATTTCAGGATCGAAGTAGTTGACGCTGAAAATAATTGGCCGGTTCCTCTGGTCGAATTCAAAACGGTGGAAAACATTCGTTTTGTAACGGATAATGCCGGTGTCATCGCGTTCTATGAACCGGATCTGATGGGAAAAGAGGTGTGGTTCGATATTACAAGTCATGGGTATTCTGTTCCCAAAGACGGTTTTGGTTACCGGGGCGCGCGGCTGAAACCTGTTTCCGGTGGGAAAACTGTTGTCAAAGTGAATCGGGATATGATAGCCAGGAGACTGGGGCGTTTGACGGGCAGCGGATTGTTCGCGGAGAGTCAAAAATGCGGAACGGACATGGATTGGCAGGATGCCGGAGTGGTCGGCTGTGATACGGTGCAAACGACTCCTTATAAAGATCATATTTTCTGGGCATGGGGAGATACTTCGCTTTCACATTATCCTCTGGGGATATTCAATACCAGCGCTGCAAAGACACCTCTTCCGGAGGTGTGGGCATATCCCGGTCAGCCGCCGGTCAAAATAAAATACGATCTATTCAAGAATCAGGAGGGCAAGCCTCGCGGAGTCATTCCTTTACCCAGTGAGGGACCGATTTGGATCGGAGGGACCCTGTCCCTGAAGGATAAGGATGGAAAAGAACACCTCTGCACGGTTTACAGCAAGATCAAAGGCTTTTTGCAGCCTTATGAGAAAGGTCTGGCTGTTTGGAATGATGAAAAGGAGGAGTTTGAATCAGTAAAAGTCCTTTGGAATAAATCTTCAGGAGAAAAGTCACCGTTGTGCCCGGAAGGGAATCAGGCCTTTTACACGGATGAACAGGGTGTGGAGTGGGTGTATTTTGGCAGTCCGCTTCCCAATATGAGATGCCGGGCGACTTATGAAGCCTGGCTGGAGCCGGAAAACTGGGAGAGTGTTTCTAATCCCAGAGTGCTTTCCTCCGTAAAAGACGGAACTCAGGTTCGTTTACATTCCGGCTCGATGCAATGGAGTGAACATAAAAAGCGCTGGGTCTCGATTTTCGTTGAGCAGGGGGGCAGTTCTTTCCTGGGGGAGGTTTGGTACACGGAAGCACCTTCCCCGACAGGCCCTTGGAAAAAGGCTGTAAAAGTCATAACGCATGATCATTATACTTTTTATAATCCCAGACTGCATCCGGAGCTCCTTCCCCGGGATAGTACCTACTTATTGTTAGAAGGTTCCTATTCCAAACAATTTTCCGGAAACGAATATCCGACAGCTCGTTACGATTATAATCAAGTGCTCTATCGTGTAGATTTGGATGCGCCTGAATTAAAATCTGAATTGTTTGAATAGGAGCGTTTATTCATAAGTCGCGTTGCTGAGATTCTCCCTTGCGCTTGGGAAAAATATCTGCTACTTTAATTTTACGTTCCACCGGCCAGGAAGCCGGTTCAGGAAAGGATTCTCTCAAAAGAGATTAGAATGGCCAAGATTTCGCAGCAACAGTATGAGGAATACCGCAGTGCTTTGAAGCGGATGCGGATGCTGGATGATACACTGATGAAGTGTGTCTTCAAAGACTATAAGCCTGCTGTTGAGCTGGTGTTGAGGATCATCTTGCAGCGGGATGACTTGGAAGTGATAGATTTCACAGTAAGCAAGGAGTATAAGAATCTCAAAGGTCATTCGGTCTGTTTGGATGTCATTGCGGTGGATAAGGCTGGGAAGCACTATAACATTGAAGTCCAGCGGGATGACAGAGGAGCGGAGCCCCGACGAGCCCGTTTTAACAGCAGCATGATGGACATAGAGATGCTGGACAAGGGGGAAGATTATTCTAAACTCCGGGATAGCTATGTGATCTTCATTACAGAGAACGATGTATTCAAAGAAGGTGAGGCACTCTATATCTTTGACAGGATCAACATCAAGAATGGGAAACCCTTGGGAGACGGTTCCCGTATCATCTATGTCAATGGAGCTTATGAGGGGGATGATCCCCTGGGCTGGCTGATGAGCGACTTCAGGGAGACAGATCCGGAGAAGATGCACTACAAAGTGCTTGCAGAGAGAGTCAATTATTTAAAAAACGATACAAAAGGAGAAGAAGAAATGTGCAAAATAGTGGAAGAAATTGCTGAAAAGAGATTTCAAAAAGGTATCCAAAAAGGGATCCAGAAAGGTATCCAAAAAGGAATCCAGGAAGGAATCCAGAAAGGGATCCAAAAAGGAATCCAGGAAGGGATCCAGAAAGGGCGCCTCGAAGGTATTCAGGCCTTGATAGAAGTTTGCCGAGAATTAGGGCAAACGGATGAGCAAATCATCGAAAAGGTTTCGAGTAAGTATCATCTTTCCAAGGTAGAGGCGGCGAAGTACGTTTACGCGGAGTAGTATCCGTTTTTGTTAAAAGATTTTACGAGGGAGGCCAGCGGGTCTCTCTTTTTTTTATCCTGTCCATCGTGTCAAATATTCTCCATGCGAGGCCGATGTTCGGCTCTGTCACCGGTTCCCGGTGAATCCATTAGGGGAATTGCGCTACCGGGGGGGTACGCTTCGCTCACCCCCCGGCAGGGATCTGTGACCCGTTCCGGGGCAAAAATTTGAGGAGACGCGTGGGTCACATGTCTCTACATAACATAATTATTTAATGATGAACATATTAACAAGGATGTTTTGTTGAGACGGTCGATTCGGTCGTCTCAGGATTGTATCTTATCACTAAACAAGTTGTGAGATATAAGAGTGTTTTTGCGAGTTGGGAATTGACAGAAGGGTTGAAGACTGAGACAATAAGCCCAAGTTTATGAGTGATATACTAACTTATACGATTCCGAAATTCACATTGGCGGGAGTGGATTGGGCAGTGCTGCTGATCTATTTCCTGTTTGTGGTGGGGGTAGGTTTTGCGCTGAAACGGTTTATGAAAACCAGTGAGGACTTCTTCCTCTCAGGCAAATCCATCGCGGCCTGGATCACAGGGTTGGCGTTTATTTCCGCGAACCTGGGTGCTCAAGAGGTCATTGGCATGGGTGCGTCGGGTGCCAAGTACGGCATCGCGACCAGCCATTTTTACTGGATCGGCGCCATCCCGGCGATGATCTTTGTGGGTATCTTCATGATGCCCTTCTATTATGGTTCACGGGCTCGTTCCGTTCCGGAATATCTGAAGCTGCGTTTTGACGAAAAGACGCGCGGTTTCAACGCCATTTCCTTCGCGGTGATGACGGTGTTCTCTTCTGGTATCTCCATGTACGCGATGGGCAAGCTGCTGCACCTGCTACTGGGGTGGGATTTCAACACCTGTGTGCTGGCTTCGGCTTTTATCGTATTGGTTTACACGTTCCTGGGCGGTCTGACCTCCGCTATCTATAATGAGGTCATCCAGTTCTTCCTGATCGTGTTTGGCTTTATCCCTCTGGTTTTCCTGGGGATATACAATGTTGGCGGCTGGGAAGGAGTCAAAGCGCGTCTGGCACAGGAAGGCTGGTATCGTGCGGAGGTGCTGGGCGAGCAGATGAACCCGGACGCACTGACGCATTCCTGGCGGTTCATGGGAGATGCGATGGCAAATCCGATGGGTGTGGAATGGTTCGGTCTGGTGATGGGCTTAGGCTTTGTGCTGAGCTTTGGTTACTGGTGTACGGACTTCCTGGTGGTGCAGCGCGCAATGGCCGCTAACAGCATGAGCGCGGCCCGCAGAACACCTCTGATCGCGGCTATCCCCAAGATGTTCTTCCCCTTGCTGGTGATCCTGCCCGGCATGCTGGCTATCGGTATCGCTCCGATGGCGGACAAACTGGTGGAAACCAGAGCAGATACGACGATCACCCAGCAGATCGAACAGGATAATCCGGTATTGGCCAAGCGCTTAGCTGACTTCAATGTTCCCAGCATTGAAGATCTTTCTGTGGCTGGCGGCCGTGGTTTGGTTCCTCCGAAGATCTCGAATATGAAGACGACAGACGAGGGCATTGAGGGTGAAGTCGTTTACAAGAAGAAACCGGATGGCTCTCTGCTTCTGGATAAGACCAATAAGCCGATCGTTGAGCTGGATTATGACCTGGTTATTCCGATGATGCTGCGCAAGTACTTCCCGGCGGGTCTGCTGGGCTTGGGATTGTGCGCGCTGATGGCCTCCTTTATGTCCGGCATGGCCGGCAATACGACAGCTTTCAATACTGTCTGGACATACGATATTTATCAAAGCTATATCAATAAGAATGCCTCGGATAAACATTATTTGTGGATGGGACGCTGTGCGACGGTAGGAGGTATTCTGCTTTCTATTGCGGCAGTCGATGTCGCAGTGCATTT
>JAEENR010000068.1 GCA_016283885.1 Verrucomicrobiota bacterium | reverse complement strand
ATACTGCTTTCTATTATTTAGAATATATTTACAGTTTCTCGTTCTCTGTTTCCTCTGCAATCCATTCTTTTAGCTTTTTCTGCAGTAATTTTTTATCCGGCATATAAAGTTCATATTTCGAGGCATAGATGTTAGTATCTTCTGGCAGTGTCAATTCTACCATATTATCATTCTTATCACTGCAAAGAAGAATGCCAATAGTAGGATTTTCCTCTGTGGTCCTCTCGTATCGATCATAGTAATTGACATACATTTGCATCTGACCAAGATCCTGATGTTTCAATTTTTCAGTTTTCAAATCGATCAATACAAAACAACGCAAAAGACGGTTGTACAGAACAAGATCAACCCTGAAATGTTCTTCATCAAAAGTGAATCTTACCTGTCTCCCAACAAAGGTAAAACCTTTCCCCATTTCCATCAAAAACTCCTGCAAATGGTCAATAATGCGGCTTTCCAAATCATTCTCCGAATACTCCGGCTGTTCATGCAATCCAAGAAACTCTAATACATAGGGATCCTTGACTCTGAATGACAGATCATCCGGAATTTCTCCTTTTTTTGCAATATTCTGAATTTTGCCTTTATCGGTACTCAAGAGAAGCCTTTCATATAGAGAACTCGCATATTGACGACTCAGCTCTCTTTTCCCCCAATTCCTCGCAACTGCTTCCCTTTCATAAAACAGTCTTTCCTGATCATCACGAATTCTCATTAGAATCAAATAATGTGTCCAGGAAAGTTTAAACAGCGTATCTTCAGAATTCCGAACCACTGGTTCGGATTTTTCAATCGCAAATTTCCGAAACACCGGTTCGGAAATTCTGTCATGGTATATCAAATAAAACTTTCTGGCGTTTTATCACAAGAAAAAGGTTATTCTATAAAATATCATTCCTTCCGCATTTTCTCTTTCAGAATACATTATTTTTGAGACAATACGGCAATGTATGGCCGCATAAGATTTTTCTTCTTATTTGCGGCATATCTCTTTATGATTTCGACCGCGTGTCTTTGGAGGGCCATATCGGATATGGCCCAAAGAAACACAAAGTGATAAAAAGTAACGGAATAAATATATAACGCTTTTGCGTAAAAACAATTAGGTCTACACAGAAATCAGCAAAATTTCAGTATCAAAGATCGAACTTGTTTGGAACGCCCCGTATGCGGGGTGGTTCTTCATGTTTCCTTTGATACGGGCATTGCTGAGCCTCTGTGTGGGAAACAGAATAGTGACCACGCATTTTTGGGAAAAGTCCCATTGTGGCACTGGTGAAGATTCACCCTTTTTTCCCACCGAAGTTTTTTTACAGCTTAAGATCACAATCCCGCGCGAGGAGAATTCGCGTCCTATTAAAGATGAATGAAAATCAAGGGAAAGTCCCTTCTAATAATAAACCGTTTCTGGCGGGCGTCATTATCCTAATTGCCGCGTTCTGCACCGCCGGAGCGTGGATCAAACAGGCCCAGAAACAAGTTCAGGCCGGTCAGGATCAGTTGACCCGTCTCCAGCAGGAGGAAGCAGCTCAGCTCAATTCCCAACTGAACGAGGCCAACGCTCACTATCTGGCGGAAGCAAACCGCGTCAACGCGGCTAATGCCGATGTGCACGATCCACTGGATCCGAAATATCTGGTCCAGCAGCTGCGCAATATCAGCAATTCCACCGAAGAATATGAACGCAACAGCACCGCTTTCTATTGTCTGGAAGGGCTGCTGATGAATGGAACCAATTCGCTTCCGGCGCTCAAGGATATCATCATTGAGGAGCACAATTTCGATTTGAACCTCAACCGACTTTATCCGAACCGCTCCCTGCGTCAGGAGATCATGACTCTGCTGATGTCCATGAAAACCCGTGACGCGGCCGATCTGCTCAGCCGTCTCATCCCGGCGGTGCAAAACGCCAAGGAAATGCGGGATCTCAGCCGCGAGCTGATGAGCATTTCCGACGGCTATCGTCCTTACTGCATCAGTGCGGCCCGTGAAATGCACGCCAAAGCACTTGAGAAACGAAATGAGATCGGTGACTGGAATAAACAACAAGAGCTGGATCGGCAAATGGAGGAAATACTCAGACAAAATGACAACAAAGTCACGGACGAGTTCAAGAGCCTTGCCAAAATTAAGGAGAATATCCAGAACAATGAACGGGAAATAGATTCCCTGCGCAGCACGCTCATCGAGATCCTCAAAGACGACGAATTCACGCATTCGCTCATGGATCAAAAAGCCTGGCGCAGAAATGAAGGCAATGTTGACACAAGTCTGTTCACAATTTCAGAGAGCGTCCTTCATGACGCTGTCATGCCCTATTGCTATGAGGCCATCCAATATCAGGAAGAAAACCATAAAAATAAAAAAGCGGCTCCGGCTTTGATGGATCTGGCTCAAAAATACATCGGCCAGCCGCAGGCCACGGAAATCATCCTGAAGACGATAAAAGAGAAGACCTCTTCCGCCGATCGCTGCAACAGCATCCTGAACCTGTCGCTCGACAAGCGTTTCCCCAAGAATATAAATCGGATCAATTTCGATGCTTACAAGATCATGCCCGCCGCCGGCACGGAGCTTGTTGACGTGGAGACCGCGCGGATGGCAAATGAACGTCTGATCTTTCTGGATGCCGCGGCCGCGCAATTCGCGGATGATGAAAATATGCAGCGTGTCATCGCGGTCGTTCGCTCCAATCTGCAATACATTGCCAGCGAAGGAGCCGACATGAATGCCTGGACCCCGGATGAATCCATCAAAAATGAGCTCAACAAGATCTCTGAGAATGTCATAGACAAAGGTATAGATGAGCATCTTGAGGAACTCCAGAAACAAATAGAAAAAGAAATCGAAAGAACGCAAAAACAGAAATAACACCCCTATAATATCGTATGAAAAAATTTTACATTCTTATTCTTGCCAGCGTGATCCTGCTGGGACTGACCGCCGCTTATGTCTGGCACTGCCGCAGCGCTCAGACGGAATGGACCGCGCGGCAGACTGAAAACTGGAACCTGCAAAAACAGGAACTCCAGGCGCAAATAGACGACATCAGCGCCAAGACAGAAGAGCTGAAACCGCAAAAAACAGAACTGGACATCCCGGAACTGAAACCACAAGCCTTGATCGCCCGTTTCCAGGAGATGAAAAACTGGTATGAACTCTTCGGGAACAAGACTCCAACGGATGACGTGATGAAAAAGATCTGTCATGACCAGGTGCAGGAGGCATACTTTATTTTCCACGGTCTCCAGGATCAGGGCGACAAATCTCTGGACACGATCCGTGAATATCTGAACAGCGGGCACAATGTGATACTCTACCAATATTCAGATACGCTGGATCCCAACGAATACCTTGACCCGGAAAAAACCCGCTCCATTGTTGTCAGCCGGCATAAAGTCATGCCGGAAACTTCCCGTCTGGGACTGTTCAAAACTCTGGGGAATATCAAGACCCCGGCGGCGCTGGGAGCCCTCTGCGACGCTATGCGGCACTCCACAAACTTCCTTGAGATCACCACGGCGGCAAATATCCTTCTGGTCGCGGATAAAGATGCCTACGCCCAGGCGATACTGGAGGCTTGCAAGGCGATCTATCCTAATAGCCCCGGTGAGGTGCAAAACGAACTGCTTGGCTATATCAAAAACATCAGCAAGGACGAATACAATAAACTGATCCTGGATCCGGATGATTTTTATAGTGAGGATGGCAAACTCGCCGGTGAAAAACTTTACAGACGGCTCCAGACCTTAAAAGAGGACGGCATCCCGCTGGCTTATGAGATCTTCAACCGCGCGGATACCAGCCTGAAAGACAAATCCGATATCCTGGATTGTATGGAAAGGATCTTGCGCGGTTACGGTTCAAACGATCAAATCGATCCCACGCTTGTGGAACAAGCTAACTCCATGTTCATCAGTTTCATTAACGGTCTGAACAATGAGGACAAAGAGACACTGGGCACTATGGCACTCACGCTATATTCCCGTAGCATCGGTGCTAAAAGTAATACCTCAAAAAAGCAACAGTACTTAAATCTGCTCAACCAGCTGCCGGCTTCGGAAGAAGGTTCCATCTTTAATGGAATGCGTGATTTTATGAACAGAGCGATGACGGTCGAAGCAGGAAGTAATGAGGAAATGATGCTTCAGAAAGAATTGGTCGATTCCGGCTTAGCAGAAAAGTTCATGAAAAACACACATGATTTCTTCAAAGAAAACCCTGACTGGAAGGACTCCCGTTTCTACAAGAACTTCTTTTAGGAAATGAGCCCCAAGCGGCATCGTTGAAAAAATCCCCGGCGGATATATTTTTCCATCGGGGATTTTTTTGTGAAACAAATGACTACTTCAATTCGATCTCACCTACTTTGTAGCGTTTGTGGCCGTCGTCGTTGTCATAAGGCAGCTCCAGTGTCGGGGTGCCGTCACGCTGACCGATGGAAACATACACACTCAGGCGTCCCCTCTGCAAATTGCGCTGGAAGGTATTGGCCGGGTCTTTGAAAATCGAACCCACGGTGAAGGTGGAGATCACTTCCTTGATCGGTTCGCGCTCCGGCTCGCCGACTGGCAGATTTTTCATATCGACTACTTCTTCCGTAAGGACTGAAACGATCCCGCCCTTTTCGTCCTTGAGCGTCAGGGCAAAGAATCCGCCCGGATAGCACGGCGCGACTCCGGAGTTCTGCCATTTGGTGCACACGGTGAAAAGCTGGCCTCCCTTGATCTGCCGGGGATACTCGATCTTCCTCAGCCGGATCCGGTAGCCCATGCGGCGGTTGATCTTGTCTATCACCTCGCGGTTGGCCTCCAGCACCATCCGCGGCCAGCCGTGGATGGACATATAACTGGCATGATAATCCTCCACCGCTTTGAGAAACAGCTCATGGCTCCAGGCTTTCCTTTCCAGCGAGCTGTGATAATGCTCATGCTCCAGGATCACCGGCAGAGTCGGCCAGAAAAGCTGAGCCATCTCCGCGTGATACCAGGAATTGGGCGGCGGCTGCACCATGATGCTGTCATCGCGCAGGGAGACCCCTTTGGAAAAAGCGTAATCAGTGATGGGAAAACGCTTGCCCGGTTTGTCGTGTCCGGCAAAGTCATCACTGATGCAGAGGAGCGTGTGCTTGAAATGGCGTGTGTAAATGTTGATATGCTCCTGCAGCACCTCCAGCGGATAATCTATCTTGGTGGTGCTGACCGTGTGCCCCTCGCCCCACATCCCGTAGTGGCCGACATCCACAAAAGCGACATTGGGATTGCCGTCATAGCGCCGGGCCATGGCCGCGACAAAATTCTCCACCTTTTCCAGAAAGACCGGGTCATCATACTTCGGCTCCCAGTAGCGATCCTGCATCACGTTGTACCCCTGAGCCCCGGCCTTGACGACCCATTCCGGCGTGGCATAGCGCATCCAGCTTTCCTGCGCCGTGATGCGGAAGGCGACCTTCTTGCCCTTCTGAATCCAGCGCTGTGCCGGTGTGTCCAGCAGCTCCCAGTTGAAGCGCCCCTCCTCCAGCTCGATGAACGACCAGGGCACCCGCAGATAGACCGTGGACAGCCCCGGAAAATCATCCAGCGTGTCGGACGGCTCCAGCTTGGAACCATAGTTGCTGATGATATTGGAATAATAGTGCATCGTCCATCCCATGGCAGGATTGACCAGCGCGCGGCCGTGATCCTTCGGCTCGAAAACGACGTTCGCATTTTCCTCTGCCGCCGCGCCGTTCAGACGAGGCAAAACCGCCAGCGCCGCCGCGCCGACAGTAACTTGTTTGATAAAATCTCTTCTGTTCATATTATTTCAGATCCTTTAAACGATAAAGTCCCACATTGTCGAACCAGCACACATCCTCATCCGAAAGCTGTCCGATCACATCCAGCAGGATCACGAACAGCCCCACATCTTCGGGCACCGTGACCACACCTTCCGCGTGCATCCATTCCAGACCATTTTCCATCCGGCCTGTGGGTTTGAAATTGAAAGTCACATCGTCATGCCAGCGGGTCCAGCTTTCATCGGACTTCTGCCAGCGGATCATCAGATCCGTGCGTCCCGCTCCCTTTTTCAGACAGTCGCACTCCACAAAAAAGACCTGTCCCGGCTCGACCGGGTACCGCTGCATCAGCGTGCCCCGTCTGACATTGGCGGCACGGCCGGAACCGTCCCCCACTGACGGATCCCAGGTAAAAGTTCCCGCGCTGCCGGTATCCTGCCAGGGGATATAAGTCGGCGGGACCGCGCCTTCGGTCTGAGGCTTCTCCGCGAACTGCGGATTGGGAACCAGATTCACACGGGCAGAGTCGGCGCGCACTTCATCCCGCCCGGCCGCCAGCGGATCCTGAGCCCAGCGGATCATACGCGTCACTCCCGGCAGTGCCTTCTCCCAGTGACGCCCCTTGCCGACCGTATCCTTGAGACGGTTCTCCAGCCCCTCATTGGAAGCCGGAGCGTTCCACCAGCGCGACTGCTCCCCATAGACCCAGACATACTCATCGGCGGCCTCGATCGCCGCGCTCAGATTGCGGTGCAGCCGTTTCAGGCGTGAGCCGTCCAGAGGCGGAAAATAAAAAGTGCCGCCCTCATTCAAAAACATATCCAGATAAAAACCGAAACCGGCCTGCACCTGACGGCGATACTTTTCCCTGTTCTCCGGGGCGACCAGATTCACCGCTGCTCCGTTCCAGGAACGCATCTCGTGCGCCGCGGCCAGATACTCCTCCCGGCTGTTCATGTAGTAACCGTTCTCGCAGCCGTCCACGATGATCATGCCCGGCGGCAGCGCGTCCAGCATCCCGTTCACAAAAGCCGGCAGCAGACCATAAGGCGCGGCGGCAAGCAACTCATCCGGGGAATCGCTTCGTCCCGACTGGATATTGATGCTGTTGAGCCACAGCGGCAGCAGGACCGCGTCGGGATACTCGCCCGCGATCGCGCTGACGAACTGAGCCCCGCGTTTGCGTGCCAGCGCGGCGGTCTCCTCATAGCTTCTTCCGGATGTCGCGTCATAACCGAACTGGCGTTTGCCGTAAGATTCAAAATCCGGAGCGATCCCCTTGGCTCCGCCCTGGCAGGCAACCCAGGCTGTGACCGCCAGCTTGTTCGCGAGCGCCGACCAGCCGGCATCATCCGCCCAGTCCAGATCACCGGGCGACGCGTTGAAACGAATGAAATTGTGTTTGAACCGCTGGAACCGGCACTGCTTCAGATCGTCCACTGCCTGAAGGAACCAATCCTTTTTCCAGGGTGTCGCGTCCCAGGCCCATTCGGAGGAAACCGCCTTGTCCTCGGCGTTCTTTGCCTCCAGCTTGAAAATCACCCCTTCAAACGGAGCATCCGCTTCCATGCTCTCATAATTCCGGCGCATGAAATCGGTGTTCGGGATATCCCATCCCAGCTCCACCAGATGCTTTTTGTTCGTCACCTCCGGTTTGGCCGAATCGCGCACGGCTTCCAGATACTTCATCCCACTGCGGGTATCCGGCTCCAGATAACTGCCCTCTGTCCATTCGTTCCAGCAGTTGATGTTGAATATCCGCTGCCCGGCAGGACGTTTGGCCAGCCGCTCGCGGGTCATCCTCAGTGCTTCCTTGAACCGTTCGGGCGTGTTGCCCTTGATCGTGGCCATGAACGGATAACCCCGGTTCACGTACTCATCGGACTGATCCGCTCTCGGCGAGGAATCCCAGCCCATGGTCACATTCGGATAATACGGCACGGCAAACTTCTTTTCCGCACTGTCCCAATACTCCATGTATTTATCCCGCGCGTAATTGTAATCCGTCTGTGGGAAATCCTTCAGATGCACATGATGGATCCAGACATACGAGGTCACACTGTCAAAGCCCAGATCCGCCACCAGCTTGGCCGGATCGGCCGGAACCTTCTCCACCGGCAGGACCGCATTGCCCCAGACCACCGCCTCCAGATGCAGACCGGGGAAACCGGCCGCTTGCGTCTTGGCGCGGAAACGATCCAGTGCCTCCCGTGTGGCCGGGACCGAGCCGAAACAATCCATCAGCCGGGTCAGGTCATAAATGGAAAAATACGGTTTGCCCTCCAGCTTCCAGTAGGAAGGATGCGTGAAATAGGTCTGGATGACGTAATCGCACATCCGGTCAAAGGCCGCGGGTGAGAGCTTGCCGGGGTACAAGAGCGTCTGCGGTGTGCCTAACTTCCACGGATGGATGTTGACCCAGTCATGATTGGCCCACATCAGGCCAAACTTCAGCCGGTTCGCGTTGGGTGCTTTCATAAAACCCTGCTCTACACCGCGTTCCAGAAAGAGACCATCCTCATAATAGTACCAGTCGAAGATAAAAGCGTTGATCCCGTGATCGGCGGCTGCATCTATTTTCTGCGCCATCTGCTTCGGATCGGCCTCATCCGTATAGCCCCAGGCCGGGATATTCGGCTGGATATGCCCCTCGAAACGCGGTTTGGCCGCTTTCACCAGCTCCCATTCCGCCCAGCCTTTGCCCTTTACCTTCTCATTCCGGGGATCGCCGTAATGATAATTGGGAAAATAATACGACGCAACAAAACAACCTGATCCATCATTCAATGTATTTGCTTCATCCGCAGATGATTGGATTCCAAAACCCAGGCAGATACTGAACAATACGGCTCCTATCTTCCATTTCATAACAAGACCAACCATAAACAAAACCCCGTTTCCGCACAAGCAAAAACGGGGTAAAATCAATTAAAACAACGGATTATCCGGGCTATTCCAAAGGGATCTCGTACAGATCGCCGTCATCAAAACCGGCCGTGATCTTGACCCGGCTCAGTCCGGTGATGTCCAGGAAGGATTCCGCGTTCTTGCTCAAGTAGCTCTTGAGCAGTATCATAACAACAGCCAGCACCACTTCCCATTCCTCCTCTTTACCGCCGCCCAGATTCTCCCAAAGCACGCTCAGTATAGGCAGTTTCAGCACGCCATTGTGCGGTCCGACCCAGTCCCACTCCTCGGTATCACGAAATTCCGGGGGCTCCTTTTGACGGGTGCCCACTACATACAAATTGCACCCATCGGCCGTCTCACGCACGCCGAAATGGATGAGCTTCGTAGAAGAAGGAGGTGTATCACATTGAAATAATTCCCAAAGAGTTTCCTCGAAATCTTTCTCCAAGTCAGAGATATTCAACCGCTTCAGAACGGAAGCCGCGGCAGGATCCAGCACTCTGATCAGCGCTTTTTTGTTCTCCTCAGCGGTGCGGTTCCCTTCCAACACCTTATTTACAAATTCATCTACGTCGTACATCTTCTATAAAATCAAAAACAGCCAGCATGACCGGTCTTTTTTTTGACCCAATGCTGTCATCAGCGCAAAGAGGAAACTCTCTTCTGGCCTCAATGTCAAGTACAGCTGTAGAAAATGTTGCAGAAAATGCTATTTTAGGCAATAGTTAGGGCGTTTGAGGTCAAAACAAGCGATCTTTTATGACAAATAAACCCTTCAGCAACGAGAAAACTCCCACGCCGGAAGAACTCCAAAAACAAGTGGAAGAAATGATGAAACAGCTGGGCATCAAAGAAAGTCCCTTCTTTCGTTCCGCCCCGCCTTCCTCCGGTTCCCGGCCGGCTAAGTCCGAACCGCCTCCCCGCGATCCGGAAGAGGATGTGCGTAAATTCAACAAAAAGCCTCGTGAGGTCAAAGAATACCTGGATCGCTATGTCATACGCCAGGACGATGCCAAAAAGGTCCTCAGCGTGGCTCTGTGCGATCATTACAACCATGTACGGCTGGCCCGCGAGAACAAAAACAAGTCCGCCGCGATAGCTCAAAAACATTATGCCAAGCAAAACGTCATCCTGCTGGGTCCCACCGGTGTGGGCAAGACCTACCTGGTCCGCAGCATGGCCGATCTGATCGGGGTTCCTTTCGTCAAAGCCGATGCCACCAAGTTCTCGGAAACGGGCTATGTCGGCGCTGATGTGGAAGAACTGGTGCGAAACCTTGTGCGCCAGGCAGATGGAGATGTGGAGCGCGCACAGTACGGCATCATCTACATTGACGAGATCGACAAGATCGCCGCGGCCAGCGGCACCCAGGGCGGTCGCGATGTCAGTGGACGCGGTGTCCAGACCAACCTGCTCAAACTGATGGAAGAGACCGAAGTCCCGACCCGCGCGCCCAACGACATTTCCGGCCAGTTTGAAATGATGATGCAGATGAGCGACGGCCGCAAACGCCAGCCCTCCACCATCAATACCCGGCATATCCTCTTCATCGTCAGCGGCGCTTTTGACGGATTGGAAAAAATCGTCTCCAAACGTCTGCGGGATGCCTCCATCGGCTTCTCCGCCGCTCGCAATTTCGCGGAATCTCCTCAGCAGCAGGATATTTTCGAGCAAGCAACCACACGCGATTTCATCGATTTCGGATTCGAGCCGGAATTCATCGGCCGTCTCCCTGTCCGGGTCGTCTGCAAACCGCTGGATGAAGACGATTTATACCAGATCCTCAAATCCTCCGAAGGCAGCATTATCCGCCAGTATGAGCAGTCCTTTGGCGCTTACGGCATCGAAGTCTTTTTCCAGGATGAAGCCCTGCACGAGATAGCCCGGCTGGCCGCGCTGGAAAAAACCGGCGCGCGCGGCCTGATGACTGTCTGCGAACGCGTTTTCCGCCAGTACAAATTCGAGCTGCCCAGCACCGATCTGAAGCGCTTTGTCGTTACACGCGACATCATCCTGCGTCCTGAAGAACAACTTCAACTGCTTCTGAAAGAAGGAGAACGGGAACGTGTCAAGATCAGCAGCGCGGTCGTCCATGAATTCGCCGAGCGGTTCACCAAATCCTACGGCATCCCGATCCGCTTCACGGATGCCGCCGCCGTCCGTATCACGGAAAAAGCTGAGGCGGAAGGCATTTCTATCCGTGATTTCTGCGCCCGGAGCTTCAAGGACTTCCAGTTCGGTCTCAAGCTCATCCATCAGGAAGAAAAGGAATTCATTCTGGATGAAGATGTTGTGGATAACCCTGATGAATGGCTCAGCCAGCGTGTTGTAAAAGATTACAAAAAGTAGTCCCGCTCAACAGATTGGAAGATAAAAAAAGCGGTATCACCCGATACCGCTAAACTTGGTTTAAATAATTATTCATATTCCTTCACCCAAAGGAACGCGAAAAGATTATCAAAAAAAGATCTTTTGTACAAATAAAAAAAGCGGTAGCAACTCACTACCGCAGAGAACAAAAAGATATAATATTAGTTGCTCCTGAGTGGAGCAGAAAAAAGGATATCAAATCAAACCTCTGTTTGTCAAATTTTATTTTTCTAATCTAAGGATTAAGTCTTTACAATAGACACAGGATACAATATAACTCTTTTGTTTTCTGCGGAAAATGGTTCCGCGGAATCTGAAAAGAAATCATTCGTATTATGAAAAAATACATATCTAAACTCATTTGCGCGGTTCTGAGCCTGGGACTGACCCTGTTTGCCGCGACACAAGCCAAGGCCGATGTCATAGACTGGTTTGATGTCAATGGCATCTCATACGAAATAGCTACCGATTACGCCGGAGCCATGGTCACTTCCGTGTACGGCACTCACTCCTCCGAAATCACTATTCCGGAACGCGTCACCAATCCTCATACCGGAAACTCCTACACTGTAACCCGGATCGGCTGGGCCGCATTCGGCAGCGATATTGATTGGGATGTTGATTTCATTTTTATTCCTAAAACGATCGTATTCTTTGACGAATTCTTCATGTCATACGGCGTGAACGTCAAAGCCCTCAATGTAGATCCGGAGAATCCCAACTATGCCAGTACGGACGGCGTTCTGATGAACAAAGACAAGAGTCTGCTGATCCGTTATCCCAGGATCAAACCGGGTTCCACTTATGAAATTCCCTCCACCGTCAAAACACTTGGCGAGCTCTGTTTCGTTTGGTGCGACCTTCTGACCGAGATTTATGTTCCCGATACCGTGACAAACATTGAATTCAGCGCGTTCGGCGGCTGTGTCAATCTGACAACGGTCCGCCTCTCCGCCGGTCTGAAAAAAGTTCCCGGTCAAACTTTCTTCCGCTGTACGGGCTTGAAAAAAGTGATCGTTCCCGAAGGCATCAAAGGGATCGAGTCCGCTGCTTTCGCATCCTGTGAAGAATTGAAGACTTTGGAACTGCCCGCCAGCATCGAGACTATAGATGAAGATGCCCTTGCCGATTGTGGTCTGGAAGGTGTCTATTTCCATGGCAACGCTCCCGCAGCGGAAAATGCGTTCGGTGAAGGTGAATATATGACTCAGGCGACTGTCTATTATCTGG
>JAEENR010000067.1 GCA_016283885.1 Verrucomicrobiota bacterium | reverse complement strand
CAATGACATAAGTGATACGGCGCAAAGGCAGTCCGTCATAAAGTCCGCTGCCGATGAAGCCGGGCGGCAGATAGGCGATAAAACTCAGAGCGCTGTAGTCGCTTTCGCCGTCCACCTCAAAGGTATAGTAATTGGTGTTGGCCTGGAACATACGGGCCGACATGAGCGATTCGGTCAGCGCGCGCATCCCGATGCGGGTGCGCTGGGTCTCCTCGGCGGCATAGCTGGCGGCTTGTTTGCCCATGAGGAGCATGGTCCATATCTCGTAGATGGAAGTCAGCACCATCGAGAAAATGGCGATGGCGATCATCATTTCCAGCAGGGTAAAAGCTCCCCGCTGGCCGGATCGGAGTGATGCGGCCGGTGACTGTGTAAATGGGGAAAACTTAGTATTCATTATCTGCTGCCGGTGATGGAATCCGGACGATAGAGCCAGAGACTCATTTCCGTGACATCCCGTCCGCCAAAAGCACCGGGATGATAAACTTGTACATCTACCTGATAGAGACCGTTCGTACTGGCTTCAAAAGTATCACGGCTCCAGGACCAGCCGGGATACATATCACCAAAATCGCCGGATTCGGATATCTCCTCCAGTCGGTTAGTGGCCAGCAGGTCATAAACGGCCTGCGTAAAATCAATGGGAGTTACGTTCAGCGAACGCGCGGCGCGCAGATTGGTACTGAGGAGCTCCGAAAGGGAAAAGTAGCACATGAAAAAGATGGCCATGGCGATCATGACTTCCAACAGGTTGAAACCCAGATTCCCGGCCATCGCGCCGTGCGCGGCCTGATCTTTTGTTAAATGCTGTCGGATCCGGATATTCATCTAAAATTCAATGTTGCCTCTTCTGCGGCGCACGGGGTTCTGCGGTGTCGCCAGTTCGTTCAGGTTGTCGAAGTTCGCCAGACCGGTCACCATATCCACCGTGACTCTGCGGAATTCTCCGTCCAGAGAAAGGACGACCGTCAGCAGATCCGCGGTGCCGTTTGGGAAAAAGCGTGAAATGACGATGTCGTCATCTTTGTGCTCGGTCATGTTGACATCCAGCATCTCGATGGTGATATCCTCGTTCAAACTGTAGGAAGTGCTTTTATAGGGAGCGCCTTTCATGGAAGTGCTTGCTTTGGAGCGCGGAGCGGAGTGATTGCTCCAGTTGATGGCCTCATTGAGATCCGGAGGCATTTCCTCTACGTTGAAAGTGTATTCGAACGGATGGAATTTCACGACCATGGGTGTGCAGCGGATGATCGCTGTGGCGCGAGCCTGGGCACAGGCTTCCATGATATCCGAGACAGAAGTGGTGAGAGGATCACGCTTCTGGACCGCGCGGAAAACAGCCGGTACACCAATGGTAGAGACCGTGCAGATGATAGCGACCACGATCAGCAGTTCGATCAAGGTGAACCCGGATCGAAGCGAACGGAGTTTTTTATATGGCCGCAGACGCATCTTCTTTTACCGGTTGATATTGGATGTAAGCGAGAACATGGCGGACAAGATGCCCAGCAGGATGAAGCCCACGAACAGCGCCATGACGATGATCAGCATCGGTTCGATCATGCTGGTCATAACACGCAGGGCACCTTGAAGATCTTCCTCGTAGGTCTCTGCTAGACTTTGCAGCGCGCCCGGAATGTCGCCGGTTTCTTCGCCGATCTTGACCATATCGATCATCAGCTGGGGGAAGATACCGCTCTTGGCCAGAGGCTGCGCGATGGATTTACCGTCAGTGACGGCTTCGCGTGTGTTGGCGATCGCTTCTTTGATAATGACGTTATCAATGACCAGTTCGGTGATCTTGAGCGCGAGCAGAACGGGGACACCGTTGTGCATCAAAGTGGAAAGTGTGCGGGCAAACTGCGCGAAAAGGTTCAGACGGGACGCGTTCCCGATGATGGGAGCGTTCATCTTCCATCGGTCCCAGACCACACGTCCTTTAGCCGAATGGATATACCTGCGGAAGAGGACGATGATGGCGGTGATAACGATCATCATGGCCCACCAGTAGTTTTTGAAAAGGTTGGAAGTGTCAATCAGGAACTGTGTGATCGGCGGCATGGGAGCGTTCATTCCCTGGAAGATTTCCATGAACTTGGGCATCATGAACGCCATAAAGAAGAAAATGACGGAAATACCCACCGTGATGACCACGGAAGGATAGATCATTGCGCCTTTGAATTTGCTTTGGACATCGGCAAAGCGTTCGTAATGAGCTGCCAGACGTTTGAGCACTTCTACCAGGGCACCGCTCTGCTCACCGGCGCGGATCATATTGGTGAACATATTGGAAAAAATGACCGGCTGGCGTGCCATGGCATCAGAAAGACTTTTGCCCTCAACGACATCCTGCTTGAGCTGGGCGCTGACTTCGTTCGGGATGCCTTTGCTTCCGATGTAGGTCATACTGTTCAGTGCGGCAGTCAGCGGCATACCGGCTTTGAGCAGGTTTGAGAGCTGGTTGGCATAGTTGGCCAGCTCCTTGAGAGAAGGTTTTCTCTGGCGGGAGAAGTAGTCACGAAGTCCCTGCGGCAGGAGATTTAAGAGTCCGCTGCCGCTGTTTTTTGCGCCCGCGCGTGAGCGGCGTGCGGCCTTTTTGCCCTTCTCGGACGTTGCCTCTACAGACACGGGCAGAAGCCCCTGTTTTTGGAGTTGACCCAGTGCTGACATCCGGTCAGCAGCCTCCAGAACACCCTGGATGGTAGTACCGTTTTTCTTGCGTGCCTTGTAAACGAATTCCGACATCGTTAATCCTTTTTAGAAACACCTCAATTAGGGTAAAGTTGCTATTCTCGTTTTTCTTCACCGGAAATATTGCCCGGATCCTTTGGCGTATCCTCTTCCGCGTCTTCAGCCGGAGGCGGCGGAGGGGGTTCTTCTTCTTTGCGTAGGACAGGCGGCGGAGGCTGAGGAACTTCCATACCCAGCAGTTCATAGAACCGCTGCGCGTCCAGCATCTCTTTTTCGAGGAGTTCATCAGTGACGATCTTCAGCTGCTCTTTATGTTCGAGGAGTATCTTTTTGGCATGGTCGTAAGCCTCGTTGAGCAGTCTTAAAACTTCTTTATCGATGAGACGGGTGGTCTCCTGACTGCAATCTGTCCTGTAACCTTCTACACCCGTGAACATTCCATGATCCTGCTCCAGACAATGGGTCAGACCGATCGTATCGGTCATGCCGTACATACAGACCATTTGACGTGCCAGGGAAGTGGCTCGTTTCAAGTCATTTTCGGCACCGGTCGAGACTTCAGCGAAACTGATTTCTTCGGCAGCGCGTCCACCCAGCAGTCCGGCGATGCGAGCCATCAATTCGGAACGTGTCAGGATAAATTGGTCTTCGGGAGGGACCTGCATGGTATAACCCAGCGCGGAGCGCCCGCGGGGCACGATGCTGATCTTTTGCACCGGATCACCGTCTTTGTCGTAAGCACCCACCAGGGCATGACCTGACTCATGGACGGCGACACGATGGATCTCTTTTTCGCGCAGATGCCGGCTGCGGCGCTGAGTGCCGGCAATGACTTTTTCAATAGCTTCTTCCAGATCGGATTGAGCGATGACGGAGGAGAGCCGGCGCGCGGCCAGAAGTGCTGCTTCGTTGAGAGCGTTAGCCAGATCCGCACCGGAGAACCCCGGTGTGCTTTGAGCAACACGCCGCAGATCTACGTCACTGGCAAGAGGTTTTGTGCGGGAGTGGACTTTGAGGATAGCTTCACGGCCGTCCAAATCGGGGGCATCCACCACGACCTGACGGTCAAAACGGCCTGGACGCAGAAGAGCATGATCCAGCACATCCGGACGGTTGGTCGCGGCCAGGATGATGACCCCAGCATTAGTTTCAAAACCATCCATCTCAACCAGTAACTGATTCAAAGTCTGTTCACGTTCGTCATTCACAGAGCCCAGATGGACACCGCGCTGGCGGCCGATAGCGTCCATTTCGTCAATGAAGATGATGCAGGGGGATTGCGCCTTGGCCTGCTGGAAAAGGTCGCGTACACGAGCCGCACCCACACCCACGAACATTTCCACAAAATCACTGCCGCTGAGTGAGAAAAAGACAACTTTAGCCTCACCGGCCACCGCACGGGCCAGCAATGTTTTGCCGGTACCCGGAGGTCCCACCAGCAGAACGCCTTTAGGTATTTGAGCCCCCAGTGCTTTGTAGCGGGCCGGATTTTTGAGGAAATCGACTACTTCCTGGAGTTCATATTTGGCTTCATCGCAGCCGGCTACATCGGCAAAAGTCACACCGGTCTCGCGATCTGCCGAGACGCGGGCTTTGGATTTGCCGATGGAAAGGATGGACTGACCTCCCATGCCGATCTTCCTTGTGATAAAGACCCATAAACCGATCAGGAGAGCCAGAGGCAGTACCCATGCCATGATGAACTGCTCAAAAAATCCCGGACGGTTCCCGACAAACTGAGTGCCGCTCTTTTCGAGTTTCTCGATCAGATCTTTGTCGTTATCCACGCGGACGGTAGAAAAATCGTAGGGTTCGCCTTCTTTGGGAGGTTCTTTGGAAAAGAACTTGGGCAGAAAACCTCTTTGCTGAGGTTCTGTTTTTGCGGCAGATGTCTCTTTGGCCGTGTCAGAGGCCGAGTTATCCGTCTTGGGAACGATCTTGCCGGAAATCATGTCCGCGCTGATGGAGCACTCTGTGACTTCACCACGATCTACATGTTTTTTGAATTCGCTGTAGGGGATGCTGCGTGAGCCGGAGACATTCATCATCCCGTGCCAGATCATCAGCACGAGCAGAGCAATGCCCAGATATCCCATGGAAAAACGCCACGGGGGATTCTCACGAGGCGGACGATCACCGTCGGAACGGTTCTCGCCTTTATCAGGTTGGACGTTTTTAGGTGATTTCATTCTATTTCAATCATCAGGGGACGTAAACGATCCCCAATCAATTTAGCCCAATAACCATAAAAAAGCAAGGCAGTTGTACATTTTTGCACAGCTGCCTGCTTTTGAATGATGAAGACGGTATAACTATTTCACGGTAAAGCGGTAAGAGCCTCCGCTCACGTCGTAAACAGAGGTTCCGCCGGATTCACCCCGGTAGAATATATCTTTGACCGAATCGGCTTTTGCATCACCTTCATAAATGGTTTGTCCCTTGGCATGAGGAACATAGATATGAGCTTTCATACCGGTGGGGATCGTTACGTTCAGGAGGAGCTGATTTTCATTTTTCTTCCAATCCACACTGATCCGCCCCTTGACGGAGCGATAGGAACCTTTTGCCCAGGTAAGCCCCTTGACTGTTTTAGGGCTGATACGCACGGTCTCAAAGCCGGGTGTTTCCGTGTTGATGCCCAGCAAAGCCCGGTAGAACCATTCATTGACGCTGCCAAACATAGGATGGTTATGGGAGTAGATATTGTCGGAATACTTCCAGGTTTCCCAAATGGTGGTCGCGCCGCTGGTGATCATGTGTCCCCAGCCGGGATAGTCACGGTTGGAGACGAGCCGGAACGCCCGATCACTGTAACCGTTTTCGGTCAGTTGATTCAGGAGCATCGGTGTGGCAAAGATGCCGGTGTGGATATGATTGCCGTCCCGATCCAGCACGTTCAGCAGCTGTTTCAAGACTTCCTCCCGTTTGCCGTCCGGGATCAGGTCATAGTGCAGAGCGAATGCCTGAGTCGTTTGCAGATTGGAATCATAGATGCCGCCGGGTTTATAGAATTTGGCGATGAATGCTGCCTTGATCTCATTTGCCAGCTGCTCATAAGTCCGGGCATCCTCAGTCTTGCCCAGCAGACGGGCGAACTCGGCCAGGATGATGACGTGGTTATAATAATGACCGGTGGCCGTCAGAGCGGCGGGACGCGGGTTTTCGATCATTTCATGGTCGCTGATGCAGTTGGGAATGATGTTCCCCTGTGCGTGAGCGCGCAGGAATTCGATCTGTTTTTTCAGAGTATCGTAGTTATCCGCGACGATCCGGATGTCGCCGTAATAATCGTGAATCTTTTTCAGCGCGACAGCAAATCCCAGCTGCCATCCGATCGGGCCGGAGCCGTCGCCGAAGCCGGCATCCGCGATCCCCATGTAGGGAGCTGTTTCAGTCATGGCACCGGATGGACGCGCGGCATCACGATGGTCATACACGGTCTTGCTGTAGAAATTGTGCATATCGAACAGATAGCAGAACGCGTCCGTTGTGGCCGCAATGTCGCCGCCGTAACCGAGTTTTTCGCGTCCGGGACAATCGGACTGGACACTGAACACATTGCTGAGGAACGTCCATTCGACCGCTCTTTCGATCTTGTTCACGACATCATCGGAGCATTCAAACTCGCCGACCTTTTCCAGATCCGCGCTGAGACGAATGCCCTCGACATTGTCCAGAGTGGGACGACCGGGGAAGCCGGTGATCTCAATGTATTGGAAACCGTGGAAGGTGAAACGCGGCTGCCAGATCTCTTCGCCTTCACCTTTGAGAATATAGGTATCCTCCTGCCAGGCGGTCGGAGGCGCGCCTTCTACGGAACGGTTGGCATCCCATACCTGTTTGTGCTGTCCGGCTACGGTGGTCATCACATTGAGACTGCCGTCCGAGTAAACGTCCTCACCATAGCGGACAGAGATCTTGGTGCCGGCTGGCCCTTTGACTTTGAGACGGACGACACCGGCAAAGTTCTGTCCCATGTCATAGACGAACTCGCCGGGACGTGTTTCGGTCATGCGTACCGGTTTGAGGATGGCTGTCGCGCGGATAGGCGGCTGCATCTGCGGTTTGAGTTGTCCTGTCGGCGGTTCAGCCAGGGCGACAGATTTCCAGTTTTGGGTAGAGATTCCCGGTTCATTCCAACCGGGTACTTCCGCGCGGGCATCGTAGTGTTCACCCAGATAGGGGTTGTTGCGCATGATGGGGCCGGGAGTCGTTTTCCAGCTCAGATCGGTCTGAACTTTTTCCAGAGAACCGTCAGCATAGGTGATCTCCAGCTGACCAATGACCATAGGACGGCCAATGGTGAGATACTCGCGCAGCGGTCTGAAGATCGGCATAGGCACCGGATTGAAAAAGCCGTTGCCCAGGGTGACGCCCCAGGTGTTGTCACCCTGCTTCAGCATCTCTGTGACATCATAAGTATTATAAAGGATGGTCTTGGCAAAGGAAGTCCAGCCCGGATCCATAAAGTGGTCGCTGACTTTTGCACCGTTCAGGTAGGCCTCATAATAGCCCAGCCCGGAAATATAAAGACGGGCAGAGCGGATTTCTTTTTGGATATTCCAGTCTTTGCGCAGCAGGGGAGCCGGATCGTTTTTATAAAAATCCGCGTCTGTCTGAGGTCCCGGATTGCCGTCAAAGATCCATTGAGCCGTCCAGTTTTCCGGCACCATCATCCCGGTTTCGAAATAAGAGATCGGACTCCATTCGGAGGCTTCATCCTCCGCGTTATAGGAACGCACGCGCCAGTAATAGCGAGTCTTGGGTTTCAGTTCTTTGCCCTGGTAGAGGATATTGTCCGTCTGCTCAGAGGAGACTTTTCCACTGTTCCAGACATCGCCTTTATTTTGACTGAGTGTATCTTGTTTTTCACTGACAATGATTTGATAAGCGGATTGGAAGTCGCCCCGTTTGTCAGATCGCAGCTGCCAGCCCAGCAGAGGATTTTTAGCTTCGATCCCCATCGGTTCCTTCGCGAATTCGCAGGTCAGGTTTTCTACCGCGTAATCGGCGTGTGTGAATACGGATGAAACACAGAACACAGAGATCAACAGACTTTGAATAACTGTCTTTTGATATTTCATAAAATTGCGTGTTTTATTCATAGATTTCAGGAACATCCAGCAGTGTGCGCAGGTACATCAGACGGGAACCTTTGATGTTGGGATGATGGAAATAATCACCCCAGCCGTTAGTGTAGTTCTCAAACCACATTGTGCTTTTATCTACTTCTTTTCCGTCAAAAGCCAGCGAAGTCGGAATGTCGAAGCGGCATCCTTTGATGTGATATTTCTGGCGGATCTTTTCGATCTGCTCATTGACGGGGATCTGGGTGCCATGTTCATTGCTGGGGATGTTGTTCAGGATGGGGATGGATCCTTGAGAAAGGATATATTCTACCAGCTGGCTGAGATTTTCTTCATTGTTGCCGCCATTAGTGCCGATGGTGACCATCACATATTTTGCATGGATGTATGGCAGTTCATTTTTGATACGGTTGAGCACTTCGTAGATCGTTGTGCCGCCGCGCCCGCTGGCCATGGACTTGCCTTTGACATGGCTCATGATCAGTTCCGTCCAGGCTTTAGGATAATCCGCCGTGGGGAAATATCCGTCCGGTTCGGTGATGGAGTCGCCATAGATGAGGAGTGTCAGATCGGATTCCTGGGCGAGAAC
>JAEENR010000066.1 GCA_016283885.1 Verrucomicrobiota bacterium | reverse complement strand
GTTTGCTCAGACCAACGGATTAGGTGGATTGGAATTTATGGAGGGCATCCCCGGTTCATTAGGCGGCGGGCTTCGCATGAACGCGGGAGCCTATAAATCTTGCTTGTTTGATGTGCTGGAATCAGTCAGATTCCTTTCAGAGGATGGTCAGATCCGAGAGCTTCCGGCCAAAGAGATCGAACATGCCTATCGGAGCTGTCCTTTCTTTAAAAATCATTTGGCTTTATCCGCGGTATTCAGAGTTTATTCAGAAGATCGGGAGAAAATTCGTGAAAAGATGAATGAACTCCGGGAGAAACGCATGGCTACTCAAACTCAGTCACCCAGCGCGGGATGCGCTTTCAAAAATCCGGAGGGCGGGTCTGCCGGTCAGATCATTGATTCTCTGGGAATGAAAGGACTGGCGGTCAACGGCGCACAGGTTTCAGATAGACATGCGAATTTTATCATCAACCGCAATAATGCTACAGCGCGGGATGTGCTGACGCTGATCCAAACGATCCGCGATAAGGTTTACGCGGAACGCGGGATAAAATTGAAAACAGAAGTAATGATCGTAGGAGAAGATTTAGAGATGGAAGATAAAAAAATCAATGTAACAGTATTCGCTGGAGGTATTTCCAGTGAAAGGTCTGTTTCTTTGGCTTCGGGCAAGATGGTAGTGGAGGCCTTGCGCAGTAAGGGTTACGAAGTGAATGTAGTGGATCCGGATCCTGTCAAAGGATGGACTCTGCCGGAGAATACAGATGTTGTTTTCCTGGCGCTGCACGGAACTTATGGTGAAGACGGACAAGTGCAGGCGGAATTAGACCGTCTGGGAGTGCCTTACACCGGATGCGGAGCGGAAGCCAGCCGGATCGGTTTTGACAAACTTCTGACCCGTCAGCGCTGCGAAGCGGCGGGGATCCGAATGCCTCGCGCGCTGGTACTGGATCAGCCTTTGGAAAAAATGCCGGAAGGCTGGAAACCACCGGTCGTGCTGAAGCCGACTCGTGAAGGTTCCAGTGTGGGATTGCAGCTGGTTGACAAAGAAGAGGATTTTGCGCCGGCACTCAAGGCGGTTCTCAAATTTGGCGGTGTTGCCATCATGGAAGAGAGGATCTTTGGTCGTGAACTGGCAGCCGGCATACTGGAAGGCAAGCCTCTGCCTCTGGTGGAGATATGTCCTAAGTCCGGTGTCTATGATTTTACCAGCAAATATACTAAAGGCCACACGGTCTATATATGTCCGGCGGTCGTGGATGAAGAAATCAAAACACAAGCGCAGCAAATGGCACTGCGGACATTCAACGCCGTTGGATGCAAAGACTACGCGCGTGTGGATATCCTGCTGGATAAAGAAGGCCTCTGCTGGGTGCTTGAGATCAATACGCTGCCCGGTATGTGCGAAACCAGTCTGATGCCTCAGGCTGCTTCCGCGGCCGGGATCACTTATTCCGAACTTTGTTCCAAAATGGTGCAGCTGGCTCTCCGGAAATAGTCCATGTGGGGTGGAAAGAAAAGCAAACGCTCAGAGCAAACGGAAGCTTCTTTTTCAGATGATCGGCCGGTTAGGAAAAAGAAGAAAAAGACCCGTTGGCTGTGGCGTTTGTTTTGGTGTCTGATCCTGATCAGCATTCCGGTCAGCGCTTATTATTTGGGTGTTTCCACTCTGAACGAGCTGCTGGAAAAGACCGTTTACACCAATCGCATCTTCACGGTCCGAAAGGTGGATGTCAAAACTTTTGGGGGGATCACAGAAAAACAGGTGAGAGATTTTCTGGGGATCGAAGAATACAAAGACAACCTGATGGCGCTGGATTTGAAAATGTACCGCCGCAAGCTGGGTAAATTGTCCGGCATTGAAAAGTATGAATTAAAACGGGTCATTCCGGATACTTTGAAAGTAGAGATCTACGGCAGGACTCCGCTGGTTCGCTGTCTGGTTTGGGAAACAGATCCGGAAACACTGACGGAAGGTGTTTGGACAGAGCGCTATTTGGACGGTTTGGGCTTTGTGATCGCGCAGGATGAAATTTTCTTCAGTGTCGATCCTTTAGAGGAAATCAAACTTCCTATCCTGACCGGGGTTTCGGATAAAAATATCCTGGTGCCCAATCGCCGCTGTGAATCCAAGCGGGTGCAGAATGCCTTGAAATTCGTCCGGCTTTATCGTCATTCTCCTTTTTTTGAAAAAGATCCTTTGGCGGAAGTGAATCTGGGAGAACCGGGCATCATTATCGCACAAACGGAAAAAGGTGTGGAAGCCGTCTTTGATGAAAACCGTCTGGAACAGGGACTGGCCCGCTGGTATTCGATCGCGTCCTACGGCGCGGATATTGAGCGAAGGGTAAAAACGATCGATCTTTCCGTAACCAATAATGTGCCGGTGGTTTGGTTTCCGGAGGATGGTGATTACATTATCATTAGAAGATCAGACAAAAATAAACCAAGAAGCATGGGAGGTTATTAAATGTTGTGGCTTGGCAGCGGCAGACAATACGCGACGGGGATCGAGATCGGAACATCTAAGATCTGCGTGGTGATAGCGGAGGTCTCGAAAACACATCCTTTCCGCGTGCTGGGAGTTGGACAGAGCATGTCCAGAGAAGTCCGGAAAGGAAGTATATGCGATTCGGAACAAACCTATGCGGAGCTTCGTGAAGCGATAGTGGAAGCCGAAGACAGCGCCGATGTTTCCATAGGGGATGTTTGTATCGGGATGACCGGCAGCAATATCCACAGTGTGGACAGTGTTTCGACTCAAATCGTGGAGTCCAATGGCATCGTATCCGAGGAAGATGTTTTAAATGTCTATCACACTGCCGAGGATTGCCGTCCGAAAGAGGTGCGCAACGGGATCCTGCTCCACCGGGTACCTCAGCCGTTCATCCTGGATGATACGGTGATACGGGGATCTCCTGTTGGGCTTTCTGGAGACAGACTGTGTTTGCCGATGCACTGGATCTATGGTGCTCACGGCAATATCCATACGGTTTTTTCTCTGCTGCGTGAAATGCGGCTGGAGCCGAAATATCCTGTGTTCAACGGGTTTGCGCTGGCTTCTTTTTTGAAAGATGATGAACGGCTCAAGCAGGGCGGACTTATTCTGGACATGGGGGCGGGGACGACGGAATATGTTTTTCTGCAAAAAGGTGTGATCCGTCATGCGGGAGTGCTGCCCATTGGCGGCGATCATGTCAGCAACGATCTGGCGCTGGGGTTGAAATTAGAGCTCAACGCTGCTGAAAATTTAAAGATATCTCACGGCCGCGCCATCCGGGATCCCCAGGCCGAGAATGTGCAGCTGGCTGTTGAACTGCGCAGCGGCGAGCGTCGTTCTGTTCGGTTCGATCACATGCAGATCATCATGGAACTCCGTCTCAAAGAAACCTTTAGGATCATCCGCAAGATACTGCAAAACGCGGGATTAAGATTAACGCCGGATCAAGTCGTAATGATTTGCGGCGGAGGTGCTTGTATCCAGATGATCGAAAAGCTGGCATCCAGTGTTTTTCAGGTCAATGCCATTCCTTACGCGGTGAGACCTTTTGGAGAGATACCCGATTCCTTGAAAAAACCGCAATTTGCCACACCTCTGGCGCTGGCGATCTACTGCGCGGGCAGAATGATCGTTGAGAAAAAAGGCCCCTTGGGGAAACTGAAACTATTGAATTTTTGGAAATCAAAGGAGGAGGAATAATGACGAACGATGAATATCAAGAGGTAGAACCGCAGACAGATACGATTTCTGATGTTTACGCTTTGGTTGCCGGAGTGGGCGGTGCTGGTGCCAATGTGGTCAGTGTGATCGCGACTTCTCCCTGCAGAGGAGTTCGTTATGTGGCTTTAGATTCGGACAGGCTTTGTCTGAACCGTATCCAGAACTGCGAAACGATCCAGCTGGGACAAAAAGCGCTGCACGGGATGGGATCCGGTTCCAATCGGGAAATCGCGCGTTCCGTGGCGGAAGCGGAAAAGGAGACTTTAAGCAGACTGGTCAAAGGTTGTTTTGTTTTATTTTTGGTGACCGGTTTGGGTGGAGGTATTGGGGGCGGTGTTTCTCCCATGTTGGCCAAGATCGCTGCGGATGCCGGGGTCTTTGTGGTGGCTTTGACTATTTATCCTTTTGATTGTGAAGGAACTGACAGACTGATGTGCGCTCGTTTGGAACAGGATGAGATATTGACTCAGTGCCACCTGGTGATTTCTTTGCCAAATCAACTGCTGACTTTGAAAGCGGAAGAAGATGCCAATTACATAGGCCTTTACGGCAAGAGCAACCAGATGATCGCCCGCGTGGTGGAGAGTTTATGGCTGAACTTATACAATCCCAGTATTTTGCCTCTGGATATGGGGATGCTGAGAAATGTCTTTCCCTGTGGTAAAAACAACAGTGTGGGGCGTATGGCGATAGCGTCCGCCGCCGGTGATGGACGGATAGAATGTATCTGGCAGGAATTTCTGCGGCACCCTTGGCTGAATTCCGGGGAAGTTTTAAGAAAAGCCGGCCGTATCCTGGCGATCTTTAACGTCGGTGATGATTTTAACGCAATCAACGAGATAGATGATTTTCGCGGCCGGCTGCACAGCGAAAATCCAGACGTGGAACTGTTTATTGGTGTTTCTAAAGATTCACGTTTTCAGCAGGGCGAAATCAGTGTGGTATTGATCGCGACTCCGAATCGAACGGTGCGCGTTCCTGATAAAAAAAACACAGTCCCGATGGAAAATGAAATTACTGATTCTGTTGAAATTATTGGTGATTTGCCGCCGCGTCCCGTCACCAAGAATCCTCCGCCGGTGCCGCCGCTGGATGTGGAACAGCTGTTCTCCGACAAAAAACACAGCAGCAACCGTTGGTGGAAATTAGGCTATGGTAATCCTAATCAAGGTGTTTTGGATTTACAGGTTGACAGTTTAGGGCGCTTTGACCGGTGTGAAAAAACCTATTTTGAAGGGCAGCAGCTGGATGTGCCGACATACATTCGGTTGAAGTATGAATTGCGCTAAATAAAAGGACTTATGGATTCCTCGTTTCGATCTCTCAAGGGTAAACTCCTGCTGGACAGCGGTCAGCTGGGGGACACCATTTTTCATCAGGCGGCGGTTTATCTTTGCGGCCATGATAGAGATGGGGCTATGGGATTGATCGTAAACCACCCGTTTTGCATTCCTCTCAAAGAGGTTATGCAGAATGATACTCCATCTTTGCTCGATTCTTTGACAGTCCGCATTGGTGGACCGGTGCTAGAAAATTCTATTTTCGGACTTTTTTATTCGGGTAAGAATTATAAAAAGCTGAAAGAGATCGCCGGCAGGGTCTATCTGGTCAATTCCCTGGAAGATGCAAAACAGGTAGATGATCTTGTGAATGAAAGAAATATCCATCTTTACGCGGGATACGCGGGCTGGAGTTCCGGCCAGCTGGAAGAGGAGATCACCCGTGGTGCCTGGCTGGTCAGTGATGTGCTGCCGGGGGAATTATTTGAAGAAGATCCCACAAAACTTTGGAAAAAGAAGATACGTGGGTTCGGTATTGAATATGATTTGTTATCTTGTTCTCCGAGAAGATATTCAGATAATTGAAGAAAATTATCTCGTTGAAATAAAAAAATAAATCAAATTTTTTTTTGACAATATCCCGTTCAATGCATAGAATAAATGCCGTCAAGGTTAGTGGTGATGACAACGATTCGCCGCGAACGAAGTTTATTTATAAATAACTAAGACTATGAAAAAGCAAACTACAATGAAGAAAGCGTTCACGCTGATTGAATTGTTGGTCGTGATCGCAATTATCGCCATTCTGGCCGGAATGCTCTTACCTGCACTGGCCAAAGCAAAAGCCAAAGCACAGCGTATCGCTTGCACTGGTAACCTCAAACAGATGGGTCTCGGTACTCGTACCTACGCCCTGGATAACGAAGACCGTTTCCCCTGGCAGGTCGGCGCGACTGAAGGCGGCAGCTTGGAAATGGTTAGCACCACTAAGGATGCTATGGCTGGTAAGTCTGCTCAGACTCCTTCCTTCCAGAACATCACTGGTACGGCGACTGGTATCCCCAATCCGACCAACCAGACTGCCAAGATCACCATTCCTGCTGCACAGGGTCAATGGCTGCACTTTGCCGTGATGAGCAATGAATTGGCTGATGTCAAGCTGATCCGTTGTCCGTCAGATCCGGATGTCAACTCCGGTGGTGATGTAAAGACCTTTATCGATTTCTATAAGACTCCTACATCTCAGGACAACAAGTTCTATCTGTCCTATTTCGTGGGTGTGGATGCCGCTGAGACTTATCCTCAGACGCTGTTGTTCGGTGACCGCAACGTGGTTTGCCCGACAGTTGCTCAGACAACAAATGCCTCCAAGATCTCTATCATGGTCATGCTGGGCAGTGGTACAAACACTCTGTACACCACAGCTGGTCAGAGACCGACATGGGGTGACAATATCCACCAGAAGAACGGTAACGTGACCCTCGGTGACGGTTCCGTGCAGCAGTACACTGAAGCTCGTCTGAGCGATCAGCTGCGCCAGACCGATAACGAGTACAATCGTATCGTCATTCCCTTCGTGAAGAAGTAGGATAAAGACACCTGTAATTAATAGGTAAAATTTAAAAGAGGCATCCCTAAGCGGGTGCCTCTTTTATTTTGTGGTGATTTCCGGGGTTTAATGGTATAGTAGATGAAGAGACACAAATCTGTGTCTTTCATAAAGAACATATTTACAAAAGAATCACCGGTAAGGGATAAAGAAAATGTTAGGAGACAGAGACTATATGCGTCCCCAGCCCCCGCGCGGACGCAGAGTGTGGAAAGCCCGCGAATTGAGCGCAATACATTTGCTGTTGGCTGTCAATATCGGCGTATTTGTATGTGATGCGGTACTCAGAAGTCAGGGGATCGATTTATGGCCCTATCTGGCACTGAGTTTGGACGGTTTGAAGCACGGTTTCATCTGGCAGATATTGACCTTCCAGTTCATGCACGCCGGGGTGCTGCATATCTTCCTGAATCTGTTGACACTCTATTTCATTGGAAGGATATTGGAACCGGCGATCGGGAAAAAGGAGTTTCTGCGGTTGTATTTGATTTCGGGAGCGGTTGGCGGATTATTCCAAATCGGATGCAGCTGGGTGGCTCCGCAGCATTTTGGATTAGTTTCTGTTGTAGGCGCTTCCGCCGGTGTGTTCGGTGTGGTTGGTGCGTATGCGGCACTTTATCCTTACCAGCGTTTGACTTTGCTGGTTTTCTTTGTTCTGCCTTTGAGCTTGAAAGCCAGGACATTGATCTATCTGGCTGCGGCAGTTGCTTTGTGGGGAATGCTTTTCCCCGGTGGAGATCATATTGCGCACGCGGCGCATTTGGGTGGAATGGTTTGCGGTATCCTGTATTTACGTTCACGCCGTATTGCCAGACTGAGCGCGGGTGGATTCGGAGGATTTTCTTATACACGGGGTTATACGACACCTTCCTCCATGTTCAAATACAAGATATTCGGCGGAGAACAGACCTCCCGGACAAAGGATGAGCATTCCTCTGTGATCGATGTAGAAGTAAAAGAAAATGACGATTTTATAGAGAAACGTGTGGATCCCATTTTGGATAAGATCTCCAAATACGGCATTCAGAGTTTGAGTGATGAGGAGCGTGAGATTTTGGAAAAAGCACATAAACGAATTAGAAAGGATTAGATATGTTGACATTACCAATATTGACCGCTGAACAGATGCGTCAGTGGGAAGAGGATTCCTGGAAAAATGGTATCTCCCAGCTGGATGTGATCCGCATTGTCGGAGAAGTTGTGGCGAAATATGTGCTTCGCATTATTTATGACACGATAAGTGATTGTTATAATGTGCTGGAGAACGATTCGGAAGAGAGCCAAAAAGGCGTGGAGCAGATGATGCAGATGCAGCAGATACTCGTTCTGGTCGGCCCCGGTCATAATGGCGATGATGCGCGAGTTGCCGCTAATTTTCTGAGAGGAAAGGTAAAAGAAGTTCAAGTTCTGGAAGTCAAAGATACCCAAAAAGCTCTCAAGACTTTTAAGAAGCTGGTCGCTGATCGGAAGAATTTTTTTGAGCCAATGACAACCAGTTCCAGATTCTGTCCGACTTTTATTCTGGATGGGATGTTTGGCATCGGGCTGAACCGCCCCTTGAGTCAGGATTATGTTGATCTGATCAACGCGGTCAATGAATGTCAGATTCCTATTGTAGCTGTGGATATTCCTTCGGGTCTGAATGAAGAAGGAATGCCTTGGCCTGTGGCTGTGAGGGCACAGTTCACATTGACGGTAGGAGCTCTTAAACGTTGTCTGATACGCGGTGAATCTTCAAAATATATCGGTAAAATAGAGGTCTTGGAAGATATAGGACTGAATCCGGATATGCCTGCTGGCGATCTTGAATGTATCAAACAGGTGAATCCTGCTAAAGTTTTTGATTTAAACCGTCCTTTGGATTGTCATAAAGGAGATTTCGGGCATACTCTGATCCTGGCGGGAAGCATGGGCTATCATGGAGCGGCGGTATTGGCAGCGAAGGCCGCGGCTGCCGCTAAGCCGGGCTTGATCACTGTCTGCACCATGCCGGAAACTTATATTCCGGTCGCGTCTCATTTGGTCACACAAATGGTACATTCCTGGAGTCCGGAATGGCAGATGCCCAAGGGAATCACTTCTATTTTAGTGGGGCCGGGGTTAGCGGCTCCCAGTATCCCGCAGTCATTTTGGGATTGGGTCAGAGATCTTTGGCGGAATTTCCCCGGAAATATGATTGCGGATGCTTCTGCTCTGGATCATATTCCTGATGGAAAGTCTGCCGGGGTTCGTGTCATCACACCGCATCCCGGAGAGGCGGCACGGTGTTTGAATATCACTGCCAAAGAAGTGCAGGCGGATCGTCAGGGAGCGTTGAGAAAACTTTCTGAAAAGTATGGGGATGCCTATGTCGTCCTGAAAGGCTACCAGACACTGATAGGAACAGCCAAAGGAAAGATTTATTTGAATCATACCGGCAATCCTGCTATGGCGCAGGGAGGAACGGGTGATGTGCTGGCCGGTTTTTTAAGTGGTCTGTTTGCGTATAATTATATCTGCGAAGAGCCTATAGATAATATAGAGAGGATTTGCTACGCGGTTTACAGTCATGGTAAAGCGGCGGATGACATAGAAAGTGAAAAATTGTCTCCATTTGAGGTACATCCCTGGACCGCTGACAGATTGATCGAATATTTGTAACAATGAGAGTGACCGGAGGAACAGTTAAAGGACGGATCATCAAGGTGCCGAAAGGGTTCGCGGTCAGACCGACCCCGGACATGATGCGCCAGGCGATGTTCAACAGTTTGGGCGATTTTGTATATGACGCGCACGTGTTGGAGTTGTTTGCCGGCAGCGGAGCGTTGAGCCTGGAGTGCATGAGCCGGGGTGCTGCGTCTTCCACCTGTGTGGAGAAGGCCCGCTATCATGCGGATATTCTGCGTTCCAATTGGGAGACCTGCGGATTTGACCGCCATGCGCTGACACTGCGCGTGCAGGATGCTTATGTTGCTTTGGAACAGCTGTGCGCGCAAGGCCAGAAATATGATCTGATCCTGGCTGATCCTCCTTACGGTGAAAAGAATATCAAGGTGCGTTCTCATTCATTCGCCCAGCAGCTTCTGGATGACAGAACATTGATGGAGGTTTTGAAGCCGGGCGGATTATTTCTGCTGGGACATCCTTGCCGGGAAACTCTGGATGTTCAGCTCCCCTGGGTCGAGATCAAGGTACTGCGGCATGGAGATAATGTGATGAAGTTTTTGAAGTTAGATAGGAGCGAGGCAACAAGTGAAGAATCAGTTCCAGCCGTGGAGTCGTAATTTATGGGGGTGGGTGTTCCTGTTCGTATGGAGTGTAAGCGTTTTAGGAGCAGGAGATCCGCAAAAGATTGATACATACGCTTTGCTAGGAGGGCAGAGTTTACCGGAGCTCCCTCGCGCTGTAGCTGAATGGGATCCGGAATCTTTGGGCAATCATCGGGCTGTGGTAGAGGTGAACTCTCCCGCTGAAGTGGTTTGGGCACGGATCGCCTGGCGCAGGATCGATCCTCTGCCGGAACTGAAAGGCATTGTGATTACCACAGAGAATGGGACTCCTGTGAAAAATATCCGGGTAGTGGATCGTCTGCCTGATTTTGGGGATATCCTTTTTGAAGCCAAAGAAACGGGGAAGTATCACATTTATTATATGCCGTATCGGATGGTGAAACGGGAATGGAATCCTTTCCCGGAATACATCCAGACAGCGGCGGCATCTGTTTCTTGGAGTGAAAAAACGGCTCCGATCGTGGATATCATTTCTCAGGGGAAAGTCCCTGCAGGTATCGAACGGGCGGCGGCTCTCGCACTGGAATCCAATGGGGAAAGAAATGCCTTTGATGAATTGGAAATTCCCGCGACAGAGAAAGAAACGGCAGATTTTCTGGCAGAGTACTCAGAGAGCAGTATCCTCTTTTTTCAGGAGCCGGTCTCGCATCCGATCCGAATGACAAAGAAACTCCCGCTGTGCTGGCTGAAACAAGGACCATCTTCTTTGTGCAAAGTGCAAGGCGGGGCGGGACAATATGTAGTCTTTCAGTTGGGTGTTGTCGCGACACAAAAAGAGATACCCTCTTTTCAGGCGGGGTCTGTCGGTCTTAGAAATGAAGACGGTGTTTTGTTGAACAGTCTCGCAGCACGTTGTTTTAATCTAAGCGGGAATGATTCCTGGGGAGGGACCTTGACCAAAGATATTCCGCTGAGATTGGGGAAGGTTTTGGCATTATGGATGGCAATCGATATTCCGAAGGATACGCCTGCAGGTGTGTATAAGGGAGAATTGGTTTTCAGCGGCTGGAATTTGAAGTACACGGAGTTTCCCATCGAATTGGAAGTGGTCGAATCCGCGCCGGAAAGCTCTTCTTTAGAACGGCTGTGCTGGCTGGATTCTACGATCGGAACAGAAGGGGACCCGCTGAAGGATTATCCCGACATGGCTTTGAAAGGGAATGAACTGACCCTGAACCGGCATACTCTGACGCTGAATGAGAATGGGCTTCCCGGACAGATCGGAGATGATCTTTTAGCCCGGCCGATGGAGTTTCGAGTCAAGGTACAGGGAGACTGGCTGGTTTGGACAAATCGCCCGATACAATTTGATGCGGAGGATGTCCGGGGGATCAGCTGGCAGTCCGTGGGACACTCGCAGGGGATCATCCTGAATACTTACGCCCAGACGGAGGCAGATGGTTTCATTTCCATGCAGATGGAACTGAATACGCTTCGTGACTGTGAGGTGGAAGACGCTCAGCTGGTTTTCTGTTTTGAGGAAAAATCTGTTCCTTACTTTATGGGATTAGGGATCAGAGGCGGAGCGCGGCCAATGTTTGCGGAATGGCAGTGGAGCAAAAACGCGAATCAATGCTTCTGGATCGGGAGCGTCACCAATGGATTGTACTGCAAGCTGATGGATCGCGAAGAGAGACAAGACCTCTATTTTATGGATGAGCCTTACCGGGACTGGCGCGGCGATCAAAATGAGGGAAGGATCGACTTGCGTACACAAAATGAGCGGGTCGAACTGAGCGTAAGTACCGGCGTGCTCCGGTTGGTCAGGGATGAGGAGCGTATCTTCCGTTTCCACCTGATGCTGACACCATTCGGGCAGCGTCGTCAATCGGTCAGTGCTTTGAAAATGGATACCTGCGGAGTGGAAAATATTTTGAGAAGAGAAACCCCGCTCGTGTCTGATATGAGTCTGCTGGGGTATGACGCGAAACTGAATCCTTACTTGAACGATCCTTTTCCGGTGGAAGAAAATTTGAAGACGCTCATCGAACAGCTTCACGCCAAAAAACAGAAGGTGCATTTTGTTATTGGAACGCGAGAGATCCCCCTCCAGGTGACTGAGTTCTGGCCGCTGTGGTCTCTGGATCATGAGATATTCACCTACAGCGCGGCGCTGAAGGGCGCGCAGGAACTGTATGGTGCCGATTACGCGAACCATGCCATTCCGTATATCGGAACACCGTGGCTGTGTGAACATTTTGGAGAAGGATATTCTGCTTTCTGGTTTTCACAGGTGATAGAGGGAGAACCGATCGTGACCTTGGGGATCAATTCGCGGGGACGCTGGCAGAATTATTATCTGGAAACTGTCCGGCATCTTTTAAAGGATCTGAAAGTGGACGGTATCCGAACGGATCTGAACAGTCGTCGTACTACCCAGCGACTGCGTTGTGTGTTGGATGAAACACATCCTGAAGCGTTTTTGGATGCTGTGACGGGAAATAATCTCCGGACGGAGAACGGTATGGTGAGTCCAATGGTGCAATATATGGAACATTTATCCATGCTGGATTCTATTGAGTTTACGGATGGATTTTCTTACGGTGCCGGACCGGATTATTATCTGGTGGAGCTGAGCGGCGTACCCTTTGGGGTGAATACCAGTTTTCAGTGCGGCAATCCGGGCAAGGCTCTTCTTTATGGATCACTG
>JAEENR010000065.1 GCA_016283885.1 Verrucomicrobiota bacterium | reverse complement strand
AAACTACAACAGAAGAAAAAGCAGCTATTCTAGGGCCGTTGCTGAAATTCGCTGGATCCAACGAGCAGGTCAGATCTATGTTCAAAGGTTTGATCAATGAGATGAATGAAGAAGAAAAGGACGTTGTTGGCTCCATGTTTGTGATGATGTTCCTTGCTGACAAAGAACAGAATAAAGAACAGCGACAACAATATTTAGACTTTCTGGGACAGTGGGCTCCGCAGGAAGGCGATCAGTCTCTTTTCGCGGGAGCGGTCGAACTGGCGCGAAAAGCTCTCTCACAGATGATCGAACAAGGAGATCAATTCAATAGTGATGAATTCCAGAGAGAGGCACTTACATCAGACTTGCTGCCGAACCTTGTAAAAAAACAGATGGATTTCTTCCAGAAACACCCGGAATGGAAAGGTTTCAGCTTTTAACGGTTTCCGCTTTTTTTTGGTTGATATCCTTCATCAAAGCCAAAGTTATCTTTTCCAACCGTGCCGCTTGCACATGGCAGACAGTACCGTCAGATTGAGTTTGACATCATCAACCATCAAGATGTTCAGATCCTTGGTATCTAAGGTTTGTTGTGGAGTGAGTTTACTGATTAATAATCAGAATATCAAGTAGTTGAAAAGAACCTATTTCCATTGGAAATAGAGGATGCGGACATCCCTGGCGGAAACGCGGTGCAGCATGGAGGAGAAGGTGCGCTGCTGTCCTTCGATCTCAGCAACGACTTCCACCTCAAAGACAGTGCTGCGGAAACCGCAGAAAGCGCCCAGCTGCTGGATGACCGCTTCGGGTATGCCGCCGATCTGCATCAGCATATTGATATTGCTGATCTGGATATCATCTTCGGTGGCTTCCACACCGTCCAGTCCGTTGCGGTAGGAAATGATCTCATTGGCGATCTCCGGGGTCATGTCCGGCAGCATTTGAAGGACTTCCGCGGGAGCCGTATTGATATTGACGGTGCCGGAAGAAAGAGTGCAGAAAAGATCCATCAGACCGCCTTCAAAAACCATTTCATCCGAGTATCGGTCCTGGCCGATGCGCATTTCGTCTGTATCCACAAAAGTGCTTTGAGGTGAACGGCCTTCCAGACGAGCAATACCATAGTAAAGTTCCGGGTCAACACCCTGGATCAGCAGCAGCTCGGAGATATCATCCAGCGGGCCGTTTTTGCAGTAGTAGGGGGGCATCAATCCCAGATAGTATTCATCTTCGGCGCCGCTGAGTTTCGCGTCGTCATCATCATCGCGCCAGTCGAGGATGGAATCGGAAATAGTGCTGGCCAGTGTGGCATCCACACCCATCACTGAAAGAGCGTTTTCGATCAGGACATCCGTGGCGGTGTTGATATTCATTTTGCGTTCGTTGTCCGTGATATAAACACTGAACACACCGTTGCCCAGGTAGTTGTCATCCAGAAACACATTTTCCAGAAGCTGATTGGTCTGGCCGGGGCCGCCTGCCCATTTTTGGTTCAGACAGTCACACGGTTCGTTGATATTCAGCTGCTGACCGACGACATAGCGGGCCAGTTCCACGCCGGAACGTCCCAGCCATTCCAGTTCAGAATCGCTCAAATGGTTGGTTGCCAGCTTCATTTCCACTTTCATGAACCAGGCGAAGCCGGAAGCCATTCCTGCCAGTACCACGATGACGATCAGGACGATGATCAAGGCGATGCCGCTCTGGGAACGAGTGGAACGAAGCAAAGCCGATGTCGGAGTTTTGAGCCGGATATTCATCGTCCACCTCCACCACGGCCGCCCATGCCGCCCATATTGCCGCCACGGCCTCCACCGCCGTAACCGCCGCCGCCAAAGCCGCCTCCATTACCGCCGCCGTAGCCACCACGTCCGCCGTTGTTGCCTCCGCGGCCGCCACCATAGCCTCCGCGACCTCCGCCCCAGTTGCCATTATTCTGGTTATTGCCGTTACCGCCGCCGTTGTTGAAGTTCCGGTTATTGAGACCGCCGCCGGACTGGTTGTTCATTGTCATGCCCGCGGAAACAGTTCCCTGGATCTGGGGATCCACGATACTGCCGCTCATGGCCACCACACGGGAATCCAGCTGAGCAGGGCCGTTTCCGGCGTAACCGTAACCGAGAGTCACTCTTGCCAGCAGGGGAAGGGAATTGGTGTCATCCCAGTATCGAACCCAGTCCACCTCATTGGTGTCCCAGAATTCAACGGTGAAGTAGGAAACATCAGTCGTCAGTTCGATCGGGGGAATAACATCATTGTATTCTTCATCCAGCAGCAGAGGGCGCTGGTAAAGGACCAGAGAATTTCTTCCCTGCGCGTTGGGTTCAATGACATAAGTGATACGGCGCAAAGGCAGTCCGTCATAAAGTCCGCTGCCGATGAAGCCGGGCGGCAGATAAGCGATAAAACTCAGAGCGCTGTAGTCGCTTTCACCGTCCACCTCAAAGGTGTAGTAATTGGTATTGGCCTGGAACATACGAGCCGACATGAGCGATTCG
>JAEENR010000064.1 GCA_016283885.1 Verrucomicrobiota bacterium | reverse complement strand
TACCGGCCGCGCATTGGCCGCCGCGGGCAGCAACGATCTTGGCTACACCTTCCGTGGAAGCATGGGCACGATGCGCTGCACCAAAAGCGTCATTTACATACAGTTCAGCCACTTTCGCGAGTTTTTCGGCAAAAGCGGGATCGTTCTTTTCTTCTTCCGCATAGTAACGGACGTTTTCCAGAAGGATCACATCGCCCGGTTGCATAGCGGCAACAGCCTTTTCAACCTTTTCACCAATGCAGTCATCCACAAAAGTCACCGGCTTTTTGATCAGTTCAGACAGGCGGACGGCCACCGGAGCCAAAGACATAGAGGGTTCACGTTTGCCCTTGGGACGTCCCAAGTGCGCGGCGAGAATGATCTTCGCACCGTCTTTTATCAACAGATCGAGCGTAGGAAGAGTCGCGCGAATGCGGGTATCATCGGTGATGACCATCGTCCCGTTCTTTTCTTCCAGAGGAACATTATAATCCACACGCACAAACACTTGTTTGCCGTGAGCCTTCAAATCTTTCAGCGTAAGTTTTGCCATAAATCAACTGTGCGGAGTCTTTTCTGACCCGCAGTCCGCTTCATTTTACTCTCAAAGCCGGTAAAAAGTCAAAGACTCGTTTTCAAAACTTTGTGAAAATGAATCTTCTTGTCCCGGAATCAGCATTCGTCCGCCGGTTCCGGAAAAACCGGCTTGACCCCTCTCCGATCGGAAACGATAATTCCAGCCGTATGGGGTCAGAACATAAGATCAAATCTGAACAAAACACGCAAAACGCAGCAAAACTCCGCGATCTCGACATAGAAATCCGTTTTCTGGAAGGGATCTTAGAGAGTGATCCCCAGTATATCGAAGCACTGGAAGCTATTGCTTCTGACTATACAGAAAGAGGTCTTTACAAAAAAGGACTCGAAGCTGATCTGCGCCTCACCGCTCTGAAACCCAAAGATCCTCTGGCTCACTATAATCTGGGCTGCAGCTACTCTCTGACCGGACAAGAGGAAAAATCAGCGGATACCTTGGAAACGGCTATCTTGCTAGGGTATAATGATTTTGATTATATGGACAAGGATCCGGATCTAAACAATCTCAGAGCACACCCCGCTTATCAAAAAATCGATTTTCTAAAAAAGATCCACAATAAAAAACATTCATGAACGTGACTCTTCAAGGCAGGAAACAGCATTTTCGCACGGTTTCCTTTGATGTTGAACATAATCGAGTTGTCCTGATCGATCAAAAGATCCTCCCCCATACCTTTTCCCTGGTAAAAACCGAGGACTATAAGCAAACCGCTCTCGCTATAAAAGATATGACCGTGCGAGGTGCCGGCGCTATTGGTGCCACGGCCGCTTACGGCTTTGCACAGGGATGCCGTGCCTTCCGCGGCAAATCTTTGGAACGCTTTGAGGCTCACGCCCAAAAGGTTTTTGACACACTGGCCGGAGCCCGTCCAACTGCCGTGGATCCCGTCAACGCCATGAAGCAGGTGCAGAATGTCATGAGTCAGGGCGAAACTGTACAAAAGAAGCAAGACTTGGCTTTACTGGCCGCGAATCTCTTTGCCGAAGAAGATGTGGAACACTGTCAGGCCATCGGCAAGCTGGGCGCGGAACTTATCCATGACGGCATGACGATCCTGACCCACTGCAATGCCGGATGGCTGGCCTTTGTGGATATTGGCACCGCGACCGCTCCGTTTTACGAAGCTCAGACGCAGGGCAAGCAATTTCATGTTCTCTGCGATGAAACTCGCCCTCGTTCGCAAGGCGCAATACTGACTGCCTGGGAACTGGCTCAGCAAGGGATACCTCATCACATCATCCCTGACAATGCCGCCGGGCACCTGATGCAACGGGGTAAGATCCAGATGGTTATCACCGGCGCGGATCGTGTGCTGGCCAAGACAGGCGAGGCCGCCAACAAGATCGGAACCTTCACCAAAGCCGTGCTGGCCAAATACCATAAAATCCCCTTCTACATCGCCATCCCCCTGTCCACCATCGACTGGGAAATGGAAAACGGAATGGATATCCCCATTGAAGAACGGAATGAAAATGAAGTACTCTGTGCCTGGGGACGACTCCAAAACGGAAAAAAAACTTCTGCCGGTTCTGCCTGTGTTCGTGTAGCCAACCCGACCAGTCACGCCCTCAATCCCGGCTTTGACGTGACCCCCCCGGAATTGATCACCGGTTTCATCACCCCTAAAGGCATCTTCAAGCCCAAAGAACTGGCACGCAAATTGAAAAAATTCTGTTTCTGACCGGACTTTGCTTTCCAGATGTAAAAACCACAAAAAAGTTAGGTGAGCAAACTTTTATTTGACAAACACAGCCACTTTCTCTAGGTTGTGCTCAGTGGAAATTTTCTTTTCCATTAAATGCACATCTTTCTATAGATAAGTTATGAGTAAGAAGAATCCCTCAAAGAAAACAAAGAAAACCTGCGAATGCGGTTCCGATTGCACCTGTGGATGCAACGAAGGCAAAGAATGCACATGTGATGAAAAGTGCAGTTGTGGCTGCGGATGCGGTTCCGACTGTGACTGCGGTTGCCAGGATGGCAAGGAATGCACTTGCGGTGACAAATGCTGCTGCGATGATTGCTGCGATTGCTGTTGTGATTGCTGTGACTGTGACGATATCATCGTAGAGCTGGGCGATACTGTCCCCGACTTTGAAATCGAGACTTGGTCTCCCAAGGATGCCGCTTTCGGCAATATCTCCCTGGAAGAGCTGAGAAAAGCCGGCAAATGGACCGTACTGGTCTTCTTCCCGGCGGCATTCTCCTTTGTCTGCCCCACTGAACTGGCTGATGTGGCAGCCAACTACACGGCTCTCAGCAGACTGGGCGCGGAAGTCATCTCCGTCTCCACCGACACCAAATTTGTACAGCTGGCCTGGCAGCAGTCCGAAAAACTGCTGGCCAAAGTCTCCTTCCCGATGGCTGCTGACCCCACCGGCGAACTCGCCAAACTCTTCGGCGTGTATGATGAGAACACGGGTCTGGCTCTGCGCGGCACCTTTATCATCAACCCGGATGGTGTTCTGGTTTCTAGCGAGATCTCCTACTACAATGTGGCACGCAGCGCCAAGGAACTGCTTCGCAAGCTCAAAGCCAACATCTACGCTGCCAAACATCCGGAGGAAGTCTGCCCTGCCAACTGGGTCGCGGGAAAGAACTCCCTCAAACCCTCCGAAAAACTAGTGGGCAAAGTTAGCCAGCATTATAAGGCTTAACACACCTCGTTTTGGTATTGCTAAAAGAACCTTCCTTCGGGAAGGTTTTTTCAGTTAAAACTTGTGGATGAATCGGCATTGTTCTAAGCTGTGGGATATGTTCAAAGAAGTGGATATTGAGCGTGCTTTACTCTGGATCGAACCCGGTCCGGTGACACTGGTCAGTGCCTTTGACGGAAAGCGGAACCATGTCATGACGATCTCCTGGACGATCGCATTAGACTTTGCACAACGTATCGCCATCTGCACCGGTTCCTGGAACCATACTTTCGATGTTCTGATGAAAAGCCGTGAATGTGTCGTTGCCATTCCCCCGGTCAGCATGGCGGAAAAAGTGATCCGCATCGGTGATATCAGCGGACGCAAAGTGGATAAATTCAAAAAATTCTGCTTGACCGCGCTGCCGGCCTCTACGGTCAAAGCACCCCTAATCGCCGGATGCTCCGCGAATCTGGAATGCTCCGTGATAGATCACCTTGAAAATTATAACCTTGTTATCTTACAGGTGAACAAGGTCTGGGAAAGCAAAAAAACGGAACGCTCCAAAATGTTCCATGCTTTCGGCGATGGTAGATTTGCCGCCAACGGCAAACAGATGAACTACCGTGAACTGATGCTGGACAAACTGCCACCTAACTTGTAAACGAGCTTCGGTTAAAGAATCCCCTTCTGCTGAAGGAGCCAGTACTCAATACTGTCCACCAGTGCCTGCAAACTGGCCTCTATGATATTCTCGCTAACACCGACCGTTCCCCAGGTATGGACACCATCCGTGGAGTCGATCAAAACACGGGTCTGAGCCGCTGTTCCTTGTGAGCTTTCCAGGATACGCACCTTGTAATCTTGGAGCTTCATCGCTTTCAAGTTTGGATAGAAGTCCAACAGAGCTGTCCGCAATGCACCGTCCAGCGCGTTCACGGGACCTTCGCCATCTGCCACCGTATGCCCAATACGGTCACCCACCTTCACTTTGATGGTCGCCTCGCACACACTGCCACGTCCGTCAGAACGCATGGAAGCATGATAGGAAACCACTTCAAAAGGCGGCTCCACTTTTTTGAACGCTTTGTGGATAAGCAAAATCAGAGACGCTTCCGCGGACTCGAACTCGTAGCCCAGATTTTCCATCTGCTTCACGCGGGAAAGGATCCCCTTCAGCTCCGGAGCTGAATCATTCAGAGCGATCCCCAGTTCACGCGCCTTCAGTGCGATATTGCTCTTGCCGGAAAGATCACTTACCAGCACACGGCGGCGATTCCCCACTTTGGCCGGATCGATATGCTCACAGGTACTGGCCAGCTTTCTCACTGCGTCAACATGCAGACCACCCTTGTGCGCGAAAGCACTGGCTCCCACCCACGGCTGATGCGGATTGGGTCGCATATTGGCGATATCATCCACAAACAGGGAAAGCTCTTTCAGCTTGCGCAAAGAACTCTCAGAAATCACACGGCGCTTCATCATAAATACCAGTGCAGGAATGACACTGGTCAAATTACAATTTCCAGCACGTTCACCATACCCGTTGATAGTCCCCTGCACCATCTGCGCACCGTTTTCCACAGCAGTGAGCGCGCCCGCGACCGCCAGCTCTGCGTCATTATGCGTATGGATACCCAGCGGCGTTTTCGGCAGATGGGATGCGACTTTGGCAATGATCTGACCAATCTCAGACGGCAGACATCCTCCATTCGTATCACACAAAGTCACCCAATCCGCTCCGGCATCCGCAGCGGTTTTGAAAACGGCCAGTGCGTAATCGGGATCATCTTTGTAACCATCAAAAGCTTGTTCCGCGTCAAAAAACACCTTGCGTCCTTTTTTCTTCAAATAAGCGATGGTGTCGCGGATCATATTCAAATTTTCAACCGGTGTCGTTTTCAGGACTTCCTTGACATGCAACAGCCACGACTTGCCCACGATCGTCACGACAGGAGTCTTCGCCTCCAGCAATAAACGAATCTGCTCATCCTGTTCCACAGCGGTCTTCTTGCGCCGAGTGGAGCCAAAGGCCGTGATCACCGAATTTTTGAAGCGGTATCTTTTGAGTTTCTTGAAAAACTCAAAATCTTTCGGATTCGATCCTGGCCAGCCGCCTTCAATGAAATGGACTCCAAACGCGTCCAGTTTTTCCATGATGCGCAGCTTGTCGTTGACGGAAAAAGAAATTCCTTCTCCCTGACAACCGTCACGGAGCGTGGTATCATATATTTTTATTCTGTCGTCCATGATCTTACTTCTTGCCTTGTTTGACAAACTCCTTAAGAACCGTCCGCAATAATGATTCCGGCACTTTACAGCCAAAGCGGCATTCGCCTATACGATCGGCCAGCACAAACAATGGTTCTCCTCCCTGAGCCTTTTTATCATGATGGGTCGTCTTTATCAACAAATCGATCATCTTCGCCGTATCCTGCGCGGTCACATACGTCGGCAATTTCACACAGCGAAACAATTCGAAAACACGTTCCGTTTCGTTACGTGGAAACCCCAGCAGTACTTCCGACAGTCGGCACGCGATCAGCTGCCCCACCGCGACAGCCTCCCCGTGTGTCAGTTTTCCATAACCGTATTCCTTTTCAATGGAATGCGCCAGCGTATGACCAAAATTCAAAATAGCTCTGCGGCCTGACTCCCGTTCATCCTCTCCGGTCACCAACGCTTTCAGTTCACAACAACGCTTAACGACCTGTGCCATCACTTTCGAGTCACACGCCATGATGGAATCCACCTGTTTTTCCAACCGGGCGAAAAAGTCCGCATCCAGAATAATGCCGTACTTGATGACCTCAGAAAGACCACACCGCAGCTGTCGTGTGGGCAAAGTTTTGAGTACATCCACATCACACAAGACACATTTAGGCTGATAAAAAGCACCGACCAGATTTTTGCCGGCAATGAGATTGACTGCCGTCTTACCGCCTACTGAACTATCCACCTGCGCGAGCAAAGTCGTTGGCACCTGAACAAACGCTATACCGCGCATATATGTAGCCGCCGCGAATCCAACCATATCCCCGACGACACCTCCACCCAATGCTGCCAGAAACGAGGAACGCTCCATCCCTTCCTTTGCCAAAGTGTCATAAAGACGACCCAGCGTTTTCAGATCCTTTGATGCTTCTCCGGCGCGGAATTTCCATTGAGCGAGTGGATATGACGCTTTTTTCAATGACGCGGCGCATCGTTTTCCAAAAAGAGGCATTGTGTGAGAATCACCCACCAGCATACATCTGCCGACTTTTGTATGATCCCGGCAGTATTTTCCCAACAGATCCAGTAAACCCGATCCAATAAAAATTGGATAAGACCGGGAACCTAAATCAACATGAACCTCCAAAGTTTTCATATTACGGATTTTCTTCTCTGTCGCTTGGATATTGTTCCATCGCGTATGCGATCTTCTTTTTCAGTAAAGGCTGCAGCGATGGAACATAAGTCAAAAGTCTTTCATAAACACCGCGAGCTTCTTTCCACTGACCACGGTTTTCCATGATCCGACCGGCTTCCATTCCGGCTTTTTGAATGCTAAATGGATCGAATTCCTTGGTATCCCCTTCATTTCCGTAAAACACATTCAGATAATGTGCCAGTGCCTGATCCTGGAATTCGTTTTTCTCTTTCTGTGACTGTGAAGGTAATTCCGTTTTGAATTGATACAAAGCAGCCAAGCCCAGTTCTGCCTTAGAGCGTGTCGCCACACTATTCTGTGGAGCAGCCATCGCTTTTTCATAAAACTGTTGTGCCAGTTCCAGGCGTTTCATATCAACGGAATCTCTACTCGCCATCTGAAAATGACAATTCGCGATACGTGTCAACGCCACACCCCCCAGCTGATTCGTTTCACTGACTCTGGAATAGGCATTGATCGCTTCGGCAAAACGCTCCAGCTGCTTTGGATAATCTTCCGTCAGTTTGACCTGCTCCGACAGCGAATCCCCCAGCAGAATGAAAGACTCATCCAGCATATTATCCTCACCGATCTTGTTTTCTAAAAGAATATTAATCAAGCTCGTCAGATAGACTGAGGCATCTTTGTAGCCGCCACGGTTGAAAGCGGTACGGGCCGCCATCAATCTGGCGTTCAGCGCAAAGCTATCCGTATCCGTTAAGACATTGGTTTGGCCGTAAATGCTTTGATAAACTAATTCCGCACTGGTGAACTCGCGCTTATTGAAATGGTCATCTGCGATCCACTTTCGTGCAAGAATAGAATAAAAACTGTCTGGATATTTTTTTGAAAAATCCTGAAACATTTTTGAGGCATCCTCATCGCCGCGTTGAGCGCAGCACCAGATCAACTCAAACTGCGCCGTAATGTAATTAGGTGATGTTTCCGGATTATGTTCCAGCCACTCCCGATATGCGCTGACAGCTTCATCAAACTTTCTCTCATAAAGCCAACTGCGCGCCTGTGAATAGGATATTTCCGGCAGAATAGAACTCTCCGGTGAAAGTTTCAAACATTCCTGAAATTGAAAACGACCCTCTGCCGGTTTGCCAATATCACACAAAAAATTTCCAAAGCAAATCAAATCACGCTCCGTAAAAACACCTTTGGGATAGCGCTCGCGAACAGCATTCATAGTCTTTCTGGCCTGTTCCTCCTCTCCGAGTTCGATGGCGGCGCAAAGCTGGATATGATAGGCCTGTTCCTGAAGTTCCGCAGGAATATTTTTATCCTCTTCGTAATTCTTCATATACTCTGCCAATGTACCCAGCACCGCCACAAACTCCTTTCGGTAAAACTGAAGCTCCGCCAGTTTTACACGGGCAAAAGCGTTTTCTTTGGAAGCAGGCAGCAAATCCACCGCTTTTTCAAACTGGATCTGCGCATTCTTCTCATCTCCCAGTTCCCAATAACACAGTCCCAGATCCAGAAAAGCCTTGGACAGATAGACACTGTTGGTAAAAGTACCAATCAAATTCGTATAACAGTTGAAAGCCGAACCAACTACCGGATTACCCACACCGCGACCGGATTTGATCAGCCGCACTGAAGCTGTCCCTTGGTAATAATTCTGCAGATAAAGATTCCCCAGCGTGACCAGTATCTCATCATTATAAGGCTTGCCGTCCATTTCATTCATGAAATTTTCCAGCAGCTTTATGGCGGTATCCTGTTTTTTCTGATCCAGCCGGATTCTGACCGTATTCATCAAAGCCATCCGCCGATCCTCCAATGAAAGCAACTTATTGGCCAGGTTCTTTTCATAGACCTGGGCAGCCTCCTCCATACGGTTTTCCTGTTTCAACAGATCACCTTGCAAAGCCAACCCCTGATACTCCAAATTGAGCAGTCCAAGGTTTGTCGTCAAAACCAGCAGATTCGTCACATTCTGACCGGCTCCTTTGACATCTTGCTGCGCCAGACTCAGCCGGGTCTGCAAATACAAACGATGCCACTGCAATTCCGGTGGCAGATTATTATCCGCCACCTTGTCCAGCACGGCTTGCGTCTGCGCAAATTCATTTTGGATCAAATGCATCTCCGCCAGCAAAAGACGCCCTTGGATCACATACACATTATTCGGCTCCTTTTCCGCTGTTTTGAAAAATATACCGCTGGGATTTTCAAATAAATCAATAACCTTTTTATTATCACCCAACCGTCTCAGCGCAGTTCCCATATAATAAAGTGACTGTGGCACAAGCGAAGAATTGGGTTGTTCTTTGACAAGAGAATCCAAAAAACTGATCGTTCCTGTATAATCTCCCAGTTTAAAAGATGCCATCCCGGACCAATAACGGTAACGATCCTTCCCTTCGCTCAAGGCAGTCACATTCGTATCCGTTATCAATGGCCGGAAAAAATTCAACATCTCCGCATACTTACCCTCTCGATAAAGCGATAGTCCTTGATAAACAGTTGCGTTGACTAGGTTCGTAGACTGTGGATATTTGGTGCGAAACTCTCCAAACTCCTTTCCGGCACGTTCAAACAGATTGTCATTATAGGCCGCGACAGCCGCGTTGAAGACCGTAGTCTCATCCGGCTGAGACGGTGCCTCAGGCGGCTCCTGTGGTGGAGCCGGTGGTTCTTCCTTGGGATGAGTCGCCGCCTCCGTGTCCTTATTCTCCACCGCTGGAGTCTTGGGCACTTCCTGAACAGTGGGTGCCGGAGTCTGAGGTGCTTCAGCGGGAGCTTCTGCGGGCTTCTCGTCCTGAGCCAGGCTGGAACTCATTATTCCCAGCCAAAATAATAAAATAAAAAAGAACCTTGTCATAACAACAAAGAACGGTTTATACATCCTTACTTGTGCAAGAGCATCAAGCGCTCCACATATTTACCTAAAATATCCGTTTCCAGGTTCACATAAGAACCGACTTTCCGCTCTTTCAAAGCCGTGACTTCGATCGTGTGGGGGATGATCCATATCCGGAAAGTTTTTTCATTGACAGCAGCGACTGTTAAACTGATCCCGTCCACAGCAATGCTTCCCTTGAACACAAGATATTTCATCAATTCTTCGGGCGGCTCAACATCCAGCATCCAGTCCTTGCCCTGCTGCTCCCAATGGACGATCTTTCCCAGACCATCCACATGACCTGTCACAAAATGCCCGCCCAGCTCTGCGCCGGCTCTCAGGGGGCGTTCCAGATTCACCAGTGAACCCGGCTGGACATACTGCAGATTTGTCCGCACCCAGGTCTCTTTGAGAAGATCGAACCACAGCCAGCGCTCACCATTATTTTGATTCTCTTTGACCAACGTTAAACAACAGCCGTTCACAGCCAAACTACCGCCGATCTGGATCTTCTGACCGCAGACATTCGCTGTCAGAGCCAACTCATAAGATTTCTGGCCTTCTCTGACTTCCTTTACGATGCCGGTTTCCTCAACGATACCCGTAAACATGCGGATATTTTATCTCTAAAAAGAGAATGCGTAAACCGGAAATATCGTTCCGGGTCGATTATTGGATATACCCGGACAGAACACAGCCTAATATGATCCCGCCCACAATAATACGATACCAGCCGAAACCAACGAAATTATGAGACTGGACATACTTCAGCAGCCACTTGACCGCCACAAAAGCTGTCACCGCCGAAACGATCAATCCCACGATCAGCAACCCCCAAGGCTGATGGAACCCGGTGTCGTGCAGACACTCCGCGAATTCCAGACCGCCGGCGGAAACCAGTGTGGGAATTCCTAAAATGAAAGAAAACTCCGTGGCGGATCTGCGGCTGGCACCCAAGGCCAAAGCCAGCAGGATCGTTGTACCGCTGCGGCTGGCTCCCGGAAAGACCGCCGCAATCAACTGGGCGATACCGATAGCGATAATGATGTGCCATGGGAGCAGATCACTCAGTTTCTTATCCTTGACCCAATACTCCACGCCCAGAATCACAAAACCGCCGATAAAAGTCGCCCAAGCCACCGGAGCAGCCTCATCGGGCAGGCACAATCCGCTCTTCTTCAGGATCAAACCTCCGGCTCCTGTAATAAAGAATGCCACGATCAACTTCAGCAGATAATCCCGCACATCCGGTTTCTTCCACTCCAGAAGCAGCTGCATACACCGA
>JAEENR010000063.1 GCA_016283885.1 Verrucomicrobiota bacterium | reverse complement strand
ATTCTCGCTACTTGCTGGGGCAGCATTATCCTCTTTCCATTCGCCGATGATCAGATTACGGCTTTGCAGATTATTCTTTTCACCCAAAAGAGCGTTGCCAAAGAACTGCTCCAGATAGACTAACGTTGGATGAACGTTCTTCGGAATATTCACGTAATTTGCTCGCACCAGCGCATTTCGGAAGAAATATGAATTCTCAGCGAAGATGTCATTCGTGATCTCAAAACCCAGCATCCGTAAATAACGTATGGCAAATATGGCCGTTGTCCTGGTATTGCCCTCGCCAAAAGCATGGATCTGCCACAAATCGGCAATAAACCTGGCAAAGTGAGTTATTACTTCATGCGGGTTCAGGTTCTTATAAAGAAACTTGCGCTCCCGTTCAAATTCGTATTCCAGTGTGGCCTCTATCATGTCCGCGCTTTCATAACGCACAGTATCTTTGCGGAGGACCCACTCTTCTTTTGTGATATTATAATCGCGGATCTTCCCGGCATACTTGTACACACCTGAAAACAATTTGCGGTGGATCGCGATGTATGAAGGTGGAGAGAAGGAAAATGTAGGTTCGGCAAGGATCGCGGCTATGCGCTGGGATACGATATCCGCCTCGTCCGTGCGGGTCTTGGCCGCTTCTTCACGGCGGCTCTTGACCTTGTAGTACTCTCCAATGATCTCACCCGCCTCGGTGAGAGTGATTTCGCCCTCGATATTGCGCCGCGCTGTTTCAAGGAGATAATCGGAAGGCGTAAGACCGTCCACCTTTTGAAGTCCGATGGCTGTGCGCCAAAGCTGCGCCTTTTCGCGTCGTCCCGGCTCCTGGGCTCGTAAATACTCTTCAAGGTCGCTCATCTATAGCCTTTCCTTCATTTTCTTCGGTATCTGCCATGATTTTGACAAGGGAAGCGTCATTACGCTTACTCCTTCATTTCGACTATATTTTACCATTTTTCTTTCTCCTTTGTCAATAACGTATTGCCTCAAAAAAAACACACCGAAAAGTGGAACGAAAGAGCAGCCAGGCGTAAAATTTTTCTCAAAACGAAGGAAAAACTTGCCAGATGGTGCCGGTGTGATAAACTTGGCGTCCCTTCCCCAACCGGGAAGGAGCGTGTAATATGAAAGACAAGATTCATCCGAAGTACGAAGAAACGGAAATCCGCTGCGCTTGTGGAAATACATTCAAGACCCGTTCCACCCGCCAAAACATCATGGTGGGTATCTGCAACGCGTGCCACCCCTTTTATACTGGTTCTCAGAAACTTGTAGATACTGCTGGCCGTGTTGATAAATTCCAGCAGCGTATGGCCAAGACCCTCGCGGCTCAGGCCGAAATGGATTCCAAGAAAAAGAAAAAGAAATAATTTATCCGGTTTTTTGCCGCGGTACGTTTTTTCTTAAAGGTTAGACCCGCTTCTAAAGAATGATCAAGAAGCGGGTGTGTGTTTTTATTTTATGGATTTCAAGCCTCATATAGAGAAGTTTGCTCATCGCCTGGCGGAAGTCGAAGCCGCCCTGAGCGACCCCAATGTCTTTGATAATCAACAGAAAGCTCAAGATTTGGGCAAAGAGTATTCCCGCCTGAAAGACCTGGTGGCCATGGGTGCCGCCTGGGAGAAGAATCTGGCGGATATTGCGGAGAATGAAGAGATCCTGAAAAGCGAACCACCGGATTCCGAGCTGGCGCTGATGGCCAAGGAAGAGCTGGAACGTCTGGAAAAAGAAGGCAAAAAGATCAATCTGGAACTGCTCCAGGGCATCCTGCCTCCCGACCCGGCCGACAGCCGCAACACCATCGTGGAAATACGCGCCGGCGCAGGCGGAACGGAATCCTCCCTTTTTGCCGCGGATCTCTACCGCATGTATGTGAAGTACAGCGAGTCCAAAGGCTGGAAGATCGAAAGCATGGAATCCAGTCCGTCCGACCTGGGCGGATTCAAAGAAATCATCTTTAAGATCACGGGCACAGATGTTTTCAAACGGCTCAAGTTTGAAAGCGGTGTCCATCGCGTCCAGCGTGTTCCGGCCACGGAAGCCTCCGGACGCATCCATACCAGCACCGCGACGGTCGCCGTCCTGCCCGAAGCTCAGGATGTGGATATCGAGATCAAACCCGAAGATATCGAGATCACCGTCTGCCGCGCCAGCGGTCCCGGCGGTCAGGGTGTCAATACCACTGACTCCGCGGTGCAGATCAATCATAAACCCACCGGCATGATCGTGCGCTGCGCCAATCAGCGCTCCCAGCTGCAAAACCGCGCACAGGCTATGATCATTCTGCGTTCCCGTCTGCTGGAGAAGAAGATAGCGGAAGAAAACGCCAAGTACGCCGCTCAGCGCAAAGCACAGGTGGGCACCGGCGAGCGTAACGAACGCATCCGCACTTACAACTTCCCCCAGAGCCGTGTGAGCGATCACCGTATCGAGCTGACTCTCTACAATATCAGCGCGGTGATGGAAGGTGACCTCGACTGCTTTATCGATCCTCTGATCGCCGCGGATGTGGAAGAACGTCTGGCGGCCATGGAAGCCTAAAGGAGGGTCGTCTCATGGGGAATGAAACGCCTTTAGCGGAGGAAGTTCAGGAATTTTTGGATTACCTTTCCGCGGAGCGTTCCGCTTCCGCCTATACCAGCCGCAATTACCGTCAGACCCTGGTCGAATTCGATCAGTGGTACCGGGACACTTTCAAGACCGCGCCGGACTGGATCCGGCTGAGACGGGAGGACTTCCGCTCCTATCTGCGGCATCTGGGCGCTATGAACCTGAAGCGCTCCCCCATCAGTCTGCGGTTCTCCGCGCTGCGTTCCTTCTATAAATTTCTGATCCGCAGAGGTATTCTGGAAACGACACCGATCAGGGATCTTTCCATGCCCAAACAGGAGAAACGGCTGCCCCGTTTTCTGACTGTGGAACAGACACTGGCCCTGCTGGATGCTCCTCTCACCGAGCTGAAAAACATTGAAAAGGCCCGCAAGCAGAAGACGGAGAAGGAAAAAGATGCCCGCAAAGCTGCTTTCAAGTATAATCAGCGCATCCATTCCTGCTGGCGGGATCAGGCTATTCTGGAAACTTTCTACTCCTGCGGTCTGCGTATCAGCGAGCTGTGCGGACTGCGAGTTCAGGATATTTCTTTCAACACCCAATCGCTGAGAGTCTTAGGCAAAGGCAAAAAGGAGCGGATCGTCCCTATCGGCAATCACGCCCTGAAGGCTATCCAGCGTTACTGGAAACAGTTAGACCATCCGCCGCAACCGAATGAGCCTGTTTTCTGGAGCGGACACGATACGCCCAAAGCTCCGACACCGCGGCTTATCCAGATCAATCTGAAAAAATATCTGGCTCTGGCCGGGCTGGATCCGACCCTGACACCGCACAAGCTTCGCCACAGTTTCGCCACACACATCCTAGACGCGGGCGGCGATCTGCGCAGTGTGCAGGAGCTTCTGGGGCATGAGCACATCGCCACGACTCAGATCTACACGCATATCACCGTGGAGCGGCTGAAAAAGGTTTATAACAAAGCCCATCCGCACGCCTGAGACCGCGGCGCGATTTATTTGAAGGTGAGGAAATGCACCCGGCGGTCCTGTCCGGTCATGATGATGCCTTCCTTGTAAAGTCCGATCCCTTCCTGCTCGCTTTTGATGCCGATATCGGGCAGGTCAACACAGGTGACGAACTTCTCACGGTCCAAGTCTATCACTCTCAAAGAAAGTCCTTCCTGCAAATTGATGCCGTAGATTTGGTAGATCCGGTTATTCCGGCAGAAAGCTCCCTGAGTCGCCGTCACACAAGGCAGCTCGAAAGTTTTCTCCGCGTCCGCCGGGGTGAAAGTAACATCCCCCTTCTCCCGGGACGGCAGCGGATAGACACGGATGATCAGCTTGTTCCCTTCGGCCACGTGGAAATTGTTCTGAGTGTAGCCCATTTGAATGATCTTGCCGTTTTCGTTATCCAGGATCACATTCGGGTAGTAGCATCCACAGTCTTCGGGCTTTGGCCAGGTGATCGTCTGCACCGGCTCCATCCTGAGATCCCCTTCTTTGCCGGTCAAACGATACACCATCACGTTGTGTTTCAGGATGTTCTCCATACTGATATACAGCAGAGGAAAAGGATCGCTCTCGTCATAGTATTGACGGCTGAAATTAGCGTTATTGCAATGGAGCAGCTTATCGCGTTCCAATTCAATGGTCTGGACAAGTTTTCCCGCTTCCAGATCATAGATCGCGCAGCATTCACGGAAGTTATTGAACTGGAAGAGGTACTTGCCATAGACCGCCACGCCTTGTATCGAAGAGTCTTTCACCTCGTGCGTTTCCGTGAAAAGATACTCAATATTCATCACAGGCAAAGTCAGGTCAATTCTCTCCCCGCTGTAGGCAAAATCTTTGACCGGTTCCTGTGCCTCCGCACCCAGCGCCGCCAATACCAACACACCGGTCAATATGCTCATGAACCATGATCCTCTTCCATCTGTCATCATGTCCTCAGTATTCACCAAAAACACACTTCGGACAATAAAAAAGCCTCCGAAACAGGTAAGAAAATCTAAGTCAACACTTTCCCTGTTGACGAAAAGTTCCATCTGCTGTACGTTTTCTGTGGATAGAGGAATGTCTGTCTTAAATGTTTAAAACTTCGGTAAGGAACTTTTTTTGAGGGCATTATAAATTGTGAAAATTCCCCAACAATAATCTAGCTATCATGAGCGAAATTGTACCCAACCAACAGAATCTGATCATCTACCACACGACTGACGGCAAAGTAAGCGTCACGATGATGGCCCGCGACGGCAACGTCTGGATGAACCAGAAACAGATGGCGGAACTTTTTGCCACCTCAAAGCAAAATATCGGACAGCATATATCTAATATTTTGGAAGAAAATGAATTATCAATAAATTCAGTTGTAAAGAATTACTTTATAACTGCCGCCGATGGGAAGAATTATGACGTAACTTTCTATTCCCTGGATATGGTGTTGGCCGTGGGTTTCCGTGTAAAGGGGAAACGAGGTACCCAGTTCCGCATCTGGGCCAACCAGCATCTAAAAGAATTTATTGTAAAGGGGTTTGTGCTTGACGATGAAAGACTGAAAAACCCCGATGGCCGTCCAGACTACTTCGACGAGCTGCTCGAACGCATCCGGGACATCCGCGCTTCGGAAAAGCGCTTCTATCAAAAAATACGGGACTTGTTCGCTCTCAGCAGCGACTACGACCCAACCGACAAGACCACACAGATGTTTTTCGCAGAAACCCAGAACAAGCTCCTCTACGCCGTGACCCACCAAACAGCCGCTGAAATCATCGTCAGCCGCGCTGATGCATCCCAGCCCAACATGGCACTCACCTCATGGAAAGGCTCCGTGGTGCGCAAACAGGACATCTACATTGCCAAGAACTATCTCCGCGCTGATGAAATCGACTTGCTCAACCGATTGACGATGCTGTTCCTCGAATCGGCGGAAATTCGTGTCAAGGAACGTCTTGACCTGACCACCAGCTACTGGCGGCAAAATGTAGACAATCTGCTGAAATTCCAAAACAAGGATGTGCTTCGGAATACCGGAACCATTTCAAACAAAGAAATGGAAGAGCGTGTTCTGGCTGTTTACGAACAATTTGACCAACGCCGGAAACAGGCCGATGCCCGACTTGCCGATAAAATGGACAATGACGAACTGAAACTGCTGGAACAACAAATCAAGGAAAGAAAATAAGCACTGAAAACCACTGATAAGAAATCCCCGAAAGAAACTCTCCGGGGATTTTTTTATCGTAAATTCAATGACCGATTCTGTCGTCTATCAGGTTATTGCTATCAATCCACTCATAAAGGCAACATTGATCAGTGTAAAACCGGCGAGAAATGGTAATTCCACAAAGCAAAGAATGCCGTTTGTCCAGCGAGTTGTGAAAAGTTGAACCACAGAGACGATAAAGCTATACGGGAACAGAACAAAAAAAATAAATTTGCCAAAGCAAAAAGCACAAATCGAAAGCAATGGACAAAATTGTGTGAAGCCGTGATTCACCGATAGTATCCACAAAATACAAGACACGCTGTAACTAAAATTTGACAGTACGATAAACAGTAAAAGCATCCACCAGTCAAAGATATGCTCGCGCAGCCACGAGAAGAATCGCATTACAACGCCTTTCCTGGGTGTCACATTTTCTGCGGTTGGATCCTGTAAACTGTTCTCGTTTGTTTCCACGCTGATCCTTTATTCCTCTTAGTTTTGAAGTGAATCTTCTGAAATCTTTTCAGGATCAGAGTCTTTATACAAAAAAACATTAGTATTCAGCGGTTCAGTTATTTCTAGGACTTCGGATTCTTTCTCGAAACCGTTTTCTGGTTTCCACCTTTCAGCATCTGCCAATGCGAGAAGAATAGTGGCATCTACACAAAAGATCATCCATGCCAAAAAAAAGGTTAACAATAAACCGATAAGACCTCCAAAACGCTTTTTGAAAAGGTCAATAATACAAAAAATAATGTTCCCCAGTGTTACCAGCAAAAGCACGATCCCGCTAAGAAGGATAAGAAAAGCATAGTCAGGTCTTTCAAATACGATTGCTAGGCATCCAGTTACACCAATGCCAACCATCAGCAGGAACAATATCAATAACCGCATCCACCAGTCGAAAATGTGTACGCGGAGCCATGAGAAAAACCCTTTCTGCGTTCCTTTTTGGGGAGCTTTATTGTTCTGTCGCAAATCCTGTAAGTTGTTCTCGTTTGCTTCCACGCTGATTTCTTATCTTTGCCAGCCTTCGATCTTGAAGTTCTTTTCAAAAAGCTTGCGGTCCGGCTGGTCGGAATCAGGTTTGAACCAGACCTCGAAACGGGCTCCGTAGTATTGCCCCCAGTTGCCTTCGTAAATGGTAAAGCCCATTTCTCTTAAAAACATCTCATTCGGATCGCCGGAATAGCCCGCTTTCGCGTTGGGTATCCGGTCTTCAGACAGAGGTGTTCCTTGGGTGATCTCAAAAGCCTTCAGGTAAAGCAGGCCGGGTTCACCCGGATTGCACCAGATATCCGCATGGTAGATACCTCCCTGAGACCCGTTATAAAGGATGATATCCGGCTGACTGTTTTTACGAATATTTTCATCCGATGCTATTGTCTTGGCCCACTGCTCCGTATCCTCCGAGAGCAGAACAGAAAACTCTTTTTCCAGCAACTCCAGTGTCTTTGCCGTCATCGGACGATTGGTAGTCTTATTCGCTTCAAAAATGTCCAATACGAATTTCCCATTGGAATATATTGAAAAAGCTTGATGTAAGCCAATCTCTGAAACTGAAAATCTTGTTTTATTTACCTTTTCGGAAAGATACCAGCTTCTTCCATCCAAGCCGATCCCTAACCGATATTGCCAAGTCCAATCAGCATAATCATTGCGGTAATAATAATGCATAGAACCGTAAACATTTTTTCCATCCGTCTCAAAACATCTCGCCGCGTAAAGACCACAGCGATCTTCATAGACATCCCACTCTGGACTGTCATTCAGGTAACGGATCAAACGCTCGCGGCCATCCGGCATAGAGGAAAGCTTTTCCAGTGCAGGGACACGACAAACAGCTTTTTTATCCAATCCTTTCTCACTGTTCGCAACCGTGATAACCTGATATTGGAAAGAATCTTCTGACACTTTTTTGGAAGGATGTTCCACAGAATATTCTCCCGGTTCCAGTGGTTCCGTCAGCTCGATGCCTTCGGGCAGTTTTAAATCATCCGCAAAATGATCTTCCGCAGCCATAGCTAACATACAAAAAGTAAAAAAAGCTAAACCTAAGCCACTAAGTGCCAGATATGAAGTCACTACTAACCCGATAATACCACCCACGATACGCCTTTTGCAAAGATCCACGATACAAAAGATCCCATTTCCCACCGATACAAAAAAAAGCGCCAGTCCCATAAGAAAGACATATTCAAATTCAGGATCTATAAACTTGATAATCAATGTCAGGGTAATAAGCAGAAAGACTAATATCAATAATCGCATCCACCAGTCAAACATGTGTCTGACACACCAGACAAACCAGGGAAAATTCTTCTGAAAGAAACCCTTTTTGGGAGTTTCTTCGTTCTGCTGCAAATCCTGTAAGCCGTTCTCGTTTGCTTCCATATTGATCTCTTATCTTTGCCAGCCTTCGATCTTGAAGTTCTTTTCAAAGAGCTTGCGGTCCGGCTGACCGGAATCGGGTTTGAACCAGACCTCGAACCGAGCTCCGTAGTATTGTCCCCAGTTGCCTTCGTAAATGGTAAAGCCCATTTCTCTTAAAAACATTTCATTGGGATCGCCGGAATAGCCGGCTTTCGCGTTGGGCATCCGGTCTTCAGACAGAGGTGTTCCCTGGGTGATCTCAAAAGCCTTCAGATAAAGCAGACCGGGTTCGCCCGGATTGCACCAGATATCCGCATCGTAGATGCCTCCCTGGAACCCGTTATAAAGGATGATATCCGGCTGCGCGTCTTTGTGGATATTCGTATCAGCGGGCACCGCTTTGACCCACTGCTCCGGATCCTCTGAGATCAGGAGATGAAGGGCATGAAATTCCTTTTCCAGCAGCCTCAGTGTCATTGCCGTCATCGGAGAACCGGGAGTCTTATTCTCCTCAAAAATGTCCAGTACGACTTTTCCATTGGAATATACAGAGAGAGTTAGCTGTTTGCCCGATTTTAAGACTGAAAGCTCTGTTTCATTCATCTTCGCGGCGGGATACCAGCTCCTCCCATCCAGACCGATCCCTAACCGGTACTGCCAGTTCCAGTTAAAGTCATCATCTAAGTAATAATGATCCATAGATCTTTGAAGATGACCGTCCAGCTGAAAATGCCGCACCGCGTAAAGGCCGCAGCGGTCTTCATCTTCATATACATCCCACTCCGGACTGGCATTCAGGTAACGAATCAAACATTCCCGGCCGTCCGGCATGAGGGAGATCTTTTCCAGCGCCGGAACACGGCAATCATCGTCCTTATTCAATCCTTTCTCACTGTTCGCGGCCGCGATGACCTGGTATTGGAAAGAATCTTCCGGGATTTTTTCAGAAGAATGCACCGCGAAATATTCCTCCGGTTTCAGCGGCTCCGTCAGTTCGATGCCTTCGGGCAGCACCAAGTCATCCGCGAAATGATCTTCCTCTTCCAGAAATACAAGGAACAAAGAACCGATCGTTACATATAAGGCTATCCAGCCCAGGAATATTGTCCCTATCAAACCGATGGCACCTTGTTTGATACGTCTTTTGCAAAGATCCATGATAGAAAAGATGCCGTTCACCACCAATAACAGCAAAAGCACCAGTCCTATAACAAAGATGAGTTCAAACGGCGGATGATCGAACCCAAACCCTACCGCGGACCATACGGACCCGATGAATATAATCCACAAAGGAACAACCAGCAGAAACAATATCAATAACCGCATCCACCAGTTGAAAATGTGTCCGCGGAGCCAAGAGAAAAATCCTGTCTTCGCTCCCTTATTGGGAGTTTCTTCATTCTGCCGCAAATCCTGTAAGCTGTTCCCGTTTGCTTCCATGCGGAAAATTCTAATCTCCCGGAAGATAGATGTAAACCGGAAAATAAACGCAGGATCGCCATTAGAGATTTCTAATGACGATCACTACATTATCAGTCCCAGCGGGACTGAGACGCGAGAATCTCGCGTCTCTACATAACATATTTGTTTTTAATAAGTTATATGTGTTTACACGTATCTATTTGCATTTTCTATAAACTTTTACCAG
>JAEENR010000062.1 GCA_016283885.1 Verrucomicrobiota bacterium | reverse complement strand
GTCGGTCATCCCATGACCATGGAAGAGCCTCTGCTCCAAATTCTTCAGGATAAATACGACCTGGAGGCCGCCATCAAGGCCGATGCTCTCCGTGCCGAGATCAGCAATTATGAATCTCTGCTGGCTAAAGAAGATCCAAAAGCCGAAGAAGTTGGCAAAGAACTGCTTAAGAAGATCGGCACCACCCAGGAATCCCTGGACGGCCTGGAGAAGATGCTCGATGCGGCCTACGGCTGCCGGAACTTTGACATGGTCAACAAAGTCCTCGACCAGATGGCCAAAGTGGACGAAAAGTCTGCCAAGCGCGCCGAAGACATCCGCTCCCAGATCAATTCCTCCAGAGCCATCGAGAAATACCTCGATACCGTGATGGAAGAAAATCCGGACGAAGCCGATGTCAAAGCCGCTGAAAAAGATCTCAAAGCCGCCGTCAAAGGTAATGCCCAGCGGATCTGCAGCGTGGCCTATTCCATTGTCTCCCAGCTGGGTGACAAAGCTCCTGTCAAATTCGTCTTTGAACTCCTGGACGAAGCCGACAAGACCGAGGGCGAAAAACCGATGCCGACTCCTGACTTTTTCCGTGCCCTGACTTATTACAAGATCGGTGACGTGGAAAAAGGCGACACCTTTGCCGCCAAAGCCATGGACGCCATCAAGGACGAAACCATGAAGAAGTCTCTGCAGGCTTACCTCGACCGCGCGAAACCGGTTGAGAAAGAAGAAAATGCCGAAGAAGAGGAAGAATAATTTTTAAACAACTCTATTCATGATCAGGCAGGCTCTCCGATGCGGGAGCCTGTTTTTTATGAGACTAGCGTTCGGTGTGTTGCCGCCGCATGACTCCATGGTTCTTTATGATAAAAAAAGACCCTCCACCCGGAGGGTCCTTCAGTTAGAGCTTTAGCCAAAATCTTGAGGATCTTGTGCCAGGCTTTAACTTTTCATGCTAAGCGTTATAACTATGTAAAAGTTTGTCATTACTTGAGCAGGTAACCGCCAAAAGCCGTTATGAGGCTGGAAGTCAGAGGCACTCATCGTGTCATTTGGCGTTTATCTGTGCATAACCGGGGGCAGCTATCTCTCTATTAGAAAATATAGCAGATGTTGCCTGTGATGCCGAAAGAGTTGTTTCGGCTGCCGTCGTCAGTCATTCTGTGACTTCCGGAGAGGTCATGATCCCAGCGGAATTCCGCGCGAGTCACGACGTTTTCCCAGAGTTTGTAGCTGACGGTGAAAGTATTAGCAATAAATTGATCCTGCTTGTCGCCCCAGGCAGTCTCAAAGTTCTGCTCGTAAATCCCCGCGGAACCTTCAGCATATTCGATACGGTTGGCAAAGGAGAGTTTATCCGTTGCTTCGTAGATCAAATACAGAGCGTAAGCGTTGGCCCAGTTGCTGTCCACAGGAGCCGCGCCGTGACGGTGACTGTTGGCGAGCATGTCATAAGAAAATGCCCAGGACAGTCCCGTGACAGGCAGCGGCATGGTCAGGTAAGCGTTGAAATTGGTGACGTTCGGCTGGGAATCGGCGTCCATGCCGCCGTCGGCCGGCAGACCGTTGACGATGGCCGCGTAAAGCTCAGTACCTTCCAGAAAACCGGTGGATTCCGGGAAGACTAAGTCAACAGATCCCATGTAGGAAAGTCGGGAAGAGTTGGAAGAGCGGTCATTGATGGTGATGGGATTATCGTAAGCGTTGGCCACACCGGCGGCAACGCTCAGCAGCCAGTCATTGATATCGAAGGTATAGGAGGCCAAGCCGCCAACAGATTCCCCGTGTTCCAGATAGGCACCGTAAGAACGGCTGAAGTTGGGGTTCTCATAAGTTTCCAGAGCTTCAAAGCCAATGATGGATTCAAAGGCACCGAAGCGGAAGTCCAGACCATTGCCCACCGGTGCTCTTAAATCGATGTAAGCGTGCTGAAGGGCAAAGTTGCCGTCCGAATAGGATAATTCTTCGGAGGTGGGACCATACAGCACGGATGCCGCGTAACCCGCGCTCCAGGTGGAGGCATCCTCATCCAGCTCCTTGGACACGCGCAGCTGAGCTGTGTTCAGATTGAAACCGTTTTGATGTTTGGCCGGATCATTTACACGACCGGCACTGGTTTTCTTGTCTCCAAACTGCCAGTTCATGGAAGTATCTACATAGCCGCTCAGGGTCGTCCCGGAAACAACGGTAGCCACTTGGTTCTCGGATTCCTCAGCCTGAGCCCCAGCCGCGGCCAGGAGCAGTCCTAGAGCGATAATAGTCAATGAATATCTTTTGATCATAACTTATTAAATAAATGTTGCCGTAAGAGCAACGACAGCGGAGATAGTAGAGATAAAAAATATTTGGTGCAAGATAAAAAATTAGTTAAAACAAACTTTTTTTATTTTACATAAATTTTTACGCTCAACAGAACAAGAGTCTCTCCGATCTCAGCCGGGGAAAAAGATAATATAATTGCAAATGGTTTGCAATTAGTTTTTCATTTTTTTTAGAGTTTTACACGGGGATAGATCTTTATCTCCTTTTATTTCAATATATTGAATGCTAATAAAAAAGGGACGCTGTGTGAGCGTCCCCTGATCAGATTTGTTTTTTTATTTATGAAACGATTTCTACCTGACTGGCAAAGGTCAGCTTGTCGTTCTTTGTGTCCGCATCCACGTGGATCAGATCGCCCTGGCGGAATTCTCCGGCCAGGAGCTTGGTCGCCAGCGGATCCAGCAGATGTTCCTGCAGGGCGCGCTTGAGAGGACGGGCGCCCCATTGCGGATCCCATCCGCGCTGTGCCAGCAGGTGTTTGGCCGCGTCGGTCAGGATGATGGAGAGCTTTTGGGCCTTCAGCCGTTTGGCGATGCGGCCCAGCTGGATATCCACGATCGCGCCGATCTGGTCTTCGGTCAGACTGTGGAAGACGATGGTATCATCCACACGGTTCAGGAATTCCGGACGGAAGTTTTGTTTCAGCTCTTCCAGGACGGACTGTTCCATCTTTCTGGTCTCTTCCTCAGAAGGTTTCCCATTCTGGAAGTATTCCTGGATGATGTGCGAACCGATGTTGCTGGTCATGATGACGATAGTATTGGTAAAGTCCACCGTGCGTCCCTGGCCGTCGGTCAGTCGTCCGTCATCCAGCATTTGCAGCAGGATGTTGAACACATCCCGGTGCGCTTTCTCGATCTCGTCGAACAGCACCACACAATACGGTTTGCGGCGAACGGCTTCGGTCAGCTGACCGCCTTCCTCATAACCGACATAGCCCGGAGGCGCGCCCACCAGACGCTGGACATTGAACTTCTCCTGATATTCGCTCATGTCGATACGGACCATGGCCGTTTCATCGTCAAAGAGGAATTCTGCCAGGGCTCGTGCCAGCTCAGTCTTGCCCACACCGGTGGGTCCCAGGAAGATAAAGGAACCGATCGGACGGTTGGGATCCTGCAAGCCGCTGCGGCTGCGGCGGACGGCGTTGGATACGGCGACAATGGCTTCTTTTTGGCCAACGACACGCCGTGCCAGACGTTCTTCCATCTGGATCAGCTTCTGCTTCTCGCCTTCCAGCATCCGGGAGACGGGGATATGTGTCCAGGCGGCGACCACCTGGGCGATATCTTCTTCCGTCACTTCCTCATTCAGCAGATGGTTTTCGCCTTTTTCGGCTTCGATTTGCTGATGGGCGGCTTTCAGTTTGGCCTGGAGTTCGGGGATCTTGCCGTACTTGATCTGTGCGGCCAGGTTCAGATCACCCGCGCGCTGGGCGCGTTCCTCTTCCAGTTTGGCCTGTTCCAGCTGGGCGGCCAGGATGCTGGAGGCGTTGATGGCGGCTTTCTCATTCTGCCACTGTGCCTTGAGTTCGCCGGAGCGTTCCTTGAGCTCGGCCAGTTCTTTCTCGATCTTTTGCAGACGATCTTTGGAAGCGTCGTCCGTCTCTTTTTTCAGAGCGGTCTGCTCGATCTGCAGCTGCATGATTTGTCGTTCCAGCTGGTCTATCTCCACCGGCATGGAATCCAGCTCCATCCTCAGACGGCTGGCGGCTTCGTCCACCAGGTCCACGGCCTTATCCGGCAGGAACCGGTCCGCGATATAGCGGTTGGAAAGTGTTGCGGCAGCCACCAGAGCGGTATCGCGGATGCGCACCCCGTGATGGTTCTCGTAGCGCTCCTTCAGACCACGCAGGATGGCGATAGTCGCCTCCACGCTCGGTTCTTCCACAACGACCGGCTGGAAACGGCGTTCCAGCGCGGGGTCTTTCTCCACATGCTTGCGGTATTCGTTCAGCGTGGTAGCGCCGATACAGCGCAGTTCCCCGCGGGCCAGCTGCGGTTTGAGCAGGTTGGCCGCGTCGGTAGCGCCTTCGGCCGCGCCGGCACCCATCAGCGTATGCAGCTCATCAATAAAGAGAATGATGGCTCCGTTGCTGGCGGTCACTTCCTTGATAAAGGCTTTCAGACGATCCTCGAACTCGCCCCTGTATTTGGCGCCGGCGATCATGCTGCCCAGATCCATCGCGATCAACTTCTTGTTTTTCAGGGATTCAGGCACATCACCGCTGACGATCCTGCGGGCGATCCCTTCCACGATAGCGGTCTTGCCCACACCGGGCTCGCCGATCAGGACGGGATTGTTCTTGGTGCGCCGGGTCAGGATCTGCATCACACGACGTATCTCCTCATCCCGTCCGATGACGGGGTCGATCTTTCCGGCTCGGGCCGCGGCGGTCAAGTCGCGTCCGTATTTCTCCAATGCTTGAAATTTTGCTTCAGGGTCTTCATCCACGACCCTTTGATTTCCGCGTAAATCTGCCATAGCTTTTAAAACTCCTTCCTTGTCCAATGCGTGCAGCCTCAGCAGTTTTTGGAGACTGCTGCTGGCTGTTTCTATAATGCCGAGGAGCAGATGTTCCGCGCTGACATATTCATCTTTCAGTTGGGAAGCCACTGCTTCCGCGGTTTTTAGTGTACGAGACAGCGCGGCGTTCAGGTAGATATTGACATTATCTCCCTCCACCCGCGGCTGTTGATTCAAATTTTTCTGCAAACTGGTCTTCAGGGCATCCACATCCACGCTCATCTTCTTGAGAAGCGGCGGGATGATGCTGTCCTTCAGATCGCAGAGCGCCAGCAGAAGATGTTCTTGTGTAACCTCCTGATGGCCGCGATCTTTGGCCAGTTCATAAGCTGTCTGCACGGCTGTGCGTGCTTTCAGTGTGAATTTCTCCAAATTCATACATCCCCATATTAGCACTGTTTTTTATTTTTGCAATATGAGCGGGCACATTTTTTTTATCTGCCGTCTTGCATTTTTACAGGATATTTGGTAAATTGACCACGGTTGACAGCTTGAAACTGTTGAAGTTGCTCATGATGAATAGATTGAATTATAAATGGACAGGTGCTTTTCTCCTGGCGGGAGCTTTATTGCTTTCGGCTTTGCAAACCCAAGCCGCTGTGGGAGAAAGCTTCAAATTAGGTGTTCTCCAATACACGATCCTGACAGAGAATGAGACCGGGGGAACGGTGTCGGTAGAGAGAAATGGACAGCTCTCCGGCGATATCAAGATCCCCAAAGTAGTAAAAAAGGGTGCGATCAAATATAATGTGACGGAGCTTCGGCCTTTCGCGTTTTTTGAAGCGGGAGGACTGACCAGCGTGACGATTCCCGAAGGAGTCACAACACTCGGCGAGAGAGTTTTTTACAGCTGCAAGGGACTGACTAAGGTGACGCTTCCGGCCACTCTGACGAAGATAGGTGATTCCGCGTTTTTCAAATGTGTCAGTTTGAAGGAAATAATTGTGGCTCCGGAGTGTACGGCTTTCAGCAGTGAGGATGGAGTGCTGTTCGATAAGGAAAAGACTTCTCTGATTTTTTATCCTCCGGGAAAAACAACGACCGATTATACCATCCCCGACAGTGTGCGCATCATTGTGGACAGAGCTTTTTCGGATTGCCGGAATCTGGTCAATGTGAATGTTGGCAATAATTTGAATAAGATCGGCGAATCCGCGTTCGAGCACTGCAATAAGCTGGTCGATATCGATATCCCCGATGGCATCACGGAGATCGGCAACAGGGCGTTTTCCTATTGCGAGAGTCTGAAGAAAGTCAAGATCGGCAATAATGTGACCAAGATCGGAGCCTCCGCGTTCAAAGGGTGCAAGAGTCTGGTCAGTGTGACGATGGGCAACAGTGTGGCCGAGATCGGTTATTTTGCCTTTTCCTGGTGCAGCAGTTTGACTCATGTTTATTATAACTGGGATGTGCCCGAAGCGGAGTACGACATTTATGCCGGTGATCCGGAGACGCTGGTCAGCTTCTACCCGGAAGAAAATGACACCTGGGAGTCTGTGACCGTGGGCGATCAATGGCAGGCCAGAGGTGTTGCTTCCTGGGATCCGAAGGACGAGAAAAAAGAAGAATAGCCTTCAGGTATCCGTTACATTTTAAAAACAAAAATCCTCAGCGGGAATTCCTCTGAGGATTTTTTGCGTAAAGCGGTTGTGAACCCTTTGCCGGATCAGGGTTTCCCGGCGGTGTTGCTTTTAGTGGGAGTGGGTTTGACGGATTCGACGGTCTTTTTATAGGAAAGGATACCTTCGGCAATGGCCTTGGCGATCTTGGAACGCTCGGTCGCGTTGAAAAGTTTCTTCTGATCTTTGCTGCCGGAGATGAAACCGGCCTCTACCAGTACAGCCGGCATGGCGGTATCGTAAAGGACTCCCAGACGTTTGCGTTTGACACCACGGTCGCTGAACTGGACTTTTTGAACGAGCTGCCTCTGGATGTGATAGGCCAGCAGCGCGTTGGCGGCATCATTCTTGTTACCCCGTGTAGCGGCGGTGGAACCGGAATCAGGGGTGGTGGACTGCGCTCCGGCCGGTGTCGTGGTAAAGACTTCGGCTCCATTGGCATCGGCGCTGGCGGCGTTCAGATGGATGCTGACAAAGATGTCGGCATGGTTCTGCGCGGCGATCTGGGGCCGTGTTTTCAAGTCCATTGTGCGGTCCGTAGTGCGTGTCATGACCACTTTGACTCCTTTGTTCTGGAGGAGGGTGCGCACTTCCTTGGCGATCAACAGGGTGATGTCCTTTTCTGCTTTGCCGGAATGCTTCGCGCCGGGCTGGGAACCGCCGTGACCGGGATCGATGGCAACGATGCGGACAGCGTTTTTCCTGGGATTGGTGATGGCTTCCAGGGCGGTGTTGATATCCTGAGTCGAGACAAGGACATTTCCACCGGACATTTTAACATTCTGACAGAGAGCGATCTTGATGTTATTGATAGAAGCGTGGCGCGCTCCGATGTTCAGGACGATCGTTGTGGAATCATTGGACAGGCGCAGCGTCTTATTCTTTTGAGTCCAGGCGGCGCGCATCCCGTGTTTCTTGCCCCAGGTGACGACATTCTGATACCCGGAAGTGCTGACAGCCGCAGCTTTGGGCTGCGCTTGGGGCGTTGATTTTGTTGCTGCTTGAGTCGTTGATTTCGAGGTAGAAGCTTGTGTTTTTGTGCTTTTAGCCGTTGTCTTTTTCGGGATGGAGACTGGACGCGCAGTGCCTGTTTGAGTTTTGGTGGTTGCGGCGTTCACGGTGCATGAGCAGCAAAGAGCGGCGGCGACCAGCAGCAGACTGATCCCGGTCAAAAGATTTTTTTTCATAAGAATCATGGTGTTAAAATTATACAGCTAATTGGACTATTTTCTCGCGGATCTGATCTGTCCAGCGGTTGATATAGCTGGTGGAGCGATAGATCTCCTCCAGACGTTCCAGCGGCAGCGGAGCACCGTTTTCCATATCCGTGTTCATGCGCTTGAGTTCCTCCTCCAGTTTATCGCTGATTTCCTGAAGCTGGTTTTGGAAATCGGTCAGCTTGTCCGTCCATTCCATCTGCTCCACAAAGCGCTTGGCCTTCAGGATAGGGGAATCGGTCTGGGGCTGTTTTTCCAGGAACGCAGCTGCCTGGGCACAAGTCTGGCCGATCTGCATGAACAAATTACTCGTTCCGGGCGGGATCCTCTGCACATCCGAAGGCGGTTTGCCGGTTTCCAGCTCGATCAGATGCAGAAGCCGGTCCCGTGTATGGCTCAGACATTGATAAGCGGCATTCAGCTCCGCGTACCGTGCGCTGATCCGTTCGCGTTCCTCCGGGGTCGCCTGAGGAAATTTATCCGGATGGTACCGTGCGCTCATCTCCATGAATTTGTCCTTCAGCAACCCTGTGTCTATCCAAGGCTTGCGTGGTTCATCCAGTAGAGCAAAATAATCCATTTTACCTCCCAGGCCAGATGCTAACGGTTTTGGAAAAAGTTTTCAACTGTCAAAAACAGAATCCGTCAATTTTTTTGCATCTTGCTTATATTCATTGCACTGTGTGATGGAAAGGATCAATCCTTCAGACAGGCCAGCGGGATGATCTTGACACCGTCTTTCCGGGTATAAGCCATGTTTCCCCCTGTCAGTATGATAAGCAGATCAGGTTCTTTCAGAGGAACTTGTTTCTCTGTTTTATTATATTCTTGTATCAGCTTTTTTAATTTAAGGAGATGCTCCGCTCCGACCTCGATCTCGCGGCTGCCGAGTTTACATTCGATCAGGGCATATCTGCCATCAGCAAGATGCAGAACGATATCCGCTTCCAGACCGTAGCGGTCATGGTAATAGGAAATGCTGCTTCCAAAATCCTGACAGTAAACCTTTAAGTCGCGCACACACATTGATTCAAAAATATAGCCGAATGTTTTCAGATCGGTGTATAGCGCTTTGGGATTGAGACCCAGAGCGGCTACGGCTACAGAGGGATCGCAAAATTCATGCTTGGGGCTGTTCTTGATAGCGGAGGAGGATCGTATAGAGGGAGACCATGCATTGATATCTTCGATGACGAATAGCTTTTCCAGAGCGGTGATGTATTCATCAAAAGTATTGCGGGCAAGAGTTTCTGTGTGGGCAAGGATGTCCTGGATCATTCCCGATTTTTTTGCCAGCGTGGAAATATTTCTCGCGTAAGACCTCAGGATGAGTCTGGTCAGTGCCGGATCCCGCTGAACATTATCTACCGTGGAAATATCGTTTTGACATATCGCGTTGAGATAATCCTGAGCGATCAGCAGTTTGGCCTGGTCATCGGGAATGGAAAGCGAGGTAGGCCATCCGCCGCGACAGGCCGCGAAAATCAGATCTTCCACGGTCATCTTAGATCGTTTGCCGTCAATATCATATCCCGGATCGTCAAACAGCTTTTTGAGAGAGACCTCTCCTGTGGATTCCAGGGATTCATATAAGCTCATCGGGTACATCTTCATCCGGGTGATCCGTCCTGTGCCGGAGTGAAGGATCTGGGTTTTGTCGATAGAGGTGGAACCTGTCAGGATGAATTGTCCGGATTGTTTCCTTTTATCAACAGCGATCCTGACCGCGTCCCACAATACGGGAGCATCCTGCCATTCATCCAGCAGCCGGGGAGTCTCACCATCCAGCAAAAGAGAGGGTTTGACTTCCGCTGTTTTCAGAAGTGTCTCTCTTTCATCCGGATCTTGTAAACGTAGGATGCTGCGCGACTGCATTTCTGCGGTGGTGGTCTTGCCGCACCATTTAGGGCCTTCCACCAAAACCGCGCCAAATACGTTCAACAGCAATTTCAGTCTTTGATCAACTATTCTGCTTAGATATTGCATAGTCAAAACAACTCGATGAAATATATGTACTTTTATTTATGGATGCAAGCTTATTGAGCATTTTTGTGGTATTTTGTTGAACATTTTTGTGGCATTTCATTGAGCATTTTTGTGGTGTTTTACTGAGCATTTTTGTGATAAATGTCTTTTATGGTTTTTATTTCGGGGAGAGCTTTTTTAAAATAAGCCTGTCTTTGGGTGACTATGGAACTGAAGAAAACAAGAACAGGGGATCAACTCGTTGTAGAGTTTTGCGGACGACTGGATACTTACAGCACTCCCGATACAGAGGAGGAAATGAGTGGTATCCTGGGTGGGGTGAAACACCTGGAACTGGATTTCAGAGAGCTTTCTTTCATTTCCAGCGCAGGTCTGCGTCTGCTGCTGATCATCCAGAAGAACATCACCGGCAAAGGCGGTACGATGGTCATCACCCATGTCGATCAGGAGGTAATGAACATCCTGACCGTGTCCGGATTTGATAAGATACTGAAAATCATCCCATAACCGGTTTACACGGGGATATGTTCGGCTACTGCTGCTTCGGGTGAGAGATGCAGCAGTCCGATGGACGGGGCATGACCTCCGCGCGGCCGGGTCGGAGAACCCGGATTGAAATAGAGCACTCCTTTTTTTTCTTGATTCACAGGCCGATGGATGTGGCCGAAGATGGCGATCTGGGGATCACAGCGGAGCCAGCGTTCATAATCGCCTATATGCAAATGGTTGGGATCCCCGTCTCCGAGGTCGTGGATCATAAAGATCCGGTAGCCGCCAATGACGGTGGAAAGCGACCGCGGCAGTTCATCACCCCATTCCAGCGGATCGCAGTTGCCGCAGACGGCTGTGACCGGCGCGATCTGTCTGAGCTGATCCAGGATGTCCCGGCAGACGATATCGCCGGCATGGAGGATGCGGTCCACTCCGCGCAGCTGCCGCAGCACGGTCTCGTTCAGCACGTCATGAGTGTCGGACAGCACGCCGATGGTCATTAGTTCAGGCTTTGGCATGGTGTCGTCGGTAGGCCAGGTAGAAGAAAACCCCGAACGCGCTCCAGCAGAGGAACCCGGCATAAGCGATCAGGGACAAGGCCAATGCCTTGGCCGGAGCGATAGCCAGCATGGGGGCTCCCAGCATGATGACGTAGAGGTTCTCGCGCACGCCCAGCCCGCTGGGAGTGATAGGCAGGGAGGAGATGCAGATGATCATCGGCACGATCACGGCCAGCTGAATGGAAGTGATGTTCAGTCCCAAGTCTCTG
>JAEENR010000061.1 GCA_016283885.1 Verrucomicrobiota bacterium | reverse complement strand
AAAAATGATAAAAAAATATTCATTATTGTTGGTTTGGATGGAAACGCTTCCAAAATTAGCTAATTGTTTATGAAAAATAATACCATTGTAACAGCTGGAGATATAAACTTTCTCTGGGGAATTTTTCTGTTGTTAGCATCTATACGCAAGTCCGGTATGGATGAACCAATCCTTGTGGGAACACAAAGATTCGATGATCGCTGTTATCGCATTCTTAAACAATTTGAAAATGTCGAATTTATTTCATTGGATCATGTTGGAAGATCACTCACTTGTTATAAAGCGGAATTAATGCTCAAAGCCAATACCGAATATGTTACATGGATCGATTCTGATGGTCTTTTTACAGGTAATTGTTCAGAACTCCTGACTCCACCAGACGAAACACAAATCCACATAAGGAAAAGAGGCATTCCGGAAATGCACCTTACTTATTCATCACAATTTGACCTGCATGAACTTTTATCCCAATGGAAAAAAGATGTCGAACAAATTTCAGGAAATACCGAATCGAAAATTCCTGCTATAGATGAGTTTTCCACTTGCTGTGCATGCACAATAAGCCTGGCACGAAAACAGGAGAATTTTTTGCGTTTATGGCACGATATGATGATGACCATTTTGCCCAATATTGATATTGGAGTTGTAGATAAGACTCTCCTCTGTTACCACATGCTGGATGAAAGCTGTCTGAACGCTTGTCTGCTTTTTGCTCCCAATGCTCCCAAAATAACAGAAAGCTATCAGCTTGATAAAGACCGCAGTCGTCTTTTTTTACATAACTCTGGTTCTATTAAACCATGGAAAAGATGGATGCCCTCCACTCTTAAGAATTTTGATGCAACTGTTTCGATCGTGGAGTGGGCCATTTCTGAAAAACTGGAACTCCCTTCAGCGATTCCTTTTTCGCTTAAACGAAGCCACAAAATACTTTGCACACTTGGAGCGCGTCCTTATGAATTATGGCATAAAATCAAACGCCGCCTTAAACTTTAAACGCAAAATCGGTATAACGATTTTGGATTAAAAAAATGGAGAATGATTCGTTCATTCTCCATTTTTGTTTCATTGGGCAGATGACTCCCTAATGTCTGAAATGTCTCACTGAGGTGAAGACCATGGCCATGTTGCGCTCGTTGGCGGCGGCAATGACTTCTTCATCGCGCACGGAACCGCCGGGCTGGATGGCCGCGGTCGCTCCGGCTTCGGCAGCGGCGATCAGGCCGTCCGCAAACGGGAAGAATGCGTCACTGCAGACCACACTCCCCTTCAGTGAAAGTCCGGCCTGGCCGGCTTTCCACACGGCAATGCGGCTGGAATCCACACGGCTCATTTGACCCGCGCCGATACCCAGGGTCCGATCCGCGGAGGTATAAACGATCGCGTTGGACTTCACATTCTTGACCACTTTCCATCCAAAGAGCATGGCGCGCCATTCGTCTTCGGTCGGCTGGCGTTTGGTTACCACTTTCAGGTCGCCCCGCTCCACTTCTATCAGGTCGCGTTCCTGCACTAAATAGGAATCCGCACCCACACTGCGAATATCAATGGGGTTGGAGCAACGGACGCACTTAAGCACCTGCAGGAGACGCAGGTTCTTCTTCTTGGTCAGGATATCCAGCGCTTCCGGGGTAAATCCCGGAGCGATGATCACCTCGCTGAAGATGCCGGCGATCGCTTCCGCGCATGCTGCGTCCATCGGCTTATTCACCGCGATGATGCCGCCGAACGGTGCCTGATTATCGGTCGCGTAAGCCTTGTCCCAAGCCTCTTTCAGCGTGGCTCCCTGCCCCAGACCGCAGGGGTTGGTGTGTTTCAAAATAGCCAATGTCGGTCCCTCGTTGCGGAATTCGCTAATGAGGAAGGTCGCCGCTGTCAGGTCGAGGATGTTATTATATGAAAGCGCTTTGCCGTGCAGCTGTTTGTAGTATTCATCAAACTTGCCGTACAGAGCGGCCTTCTGATGCGGGTTCTCGCCATAGCGCAGGGGCTGGACCATCGGCTCGGACAATCCGAAATGCGCGGGCAGCTCCGGAGCCTGATCTTTCTCGAACTCGCCGCTCAGGTATTTGGTGATAGCGTTGTCATATTCTGAGGTGCGCGCGTACACCTTGGCCGCCAGCTTGCGGCGCAGTTCCAAGGTCGTCTCACCGGTCTTCTGGATCTGATCGGCCACTATCTCATAGTCCAGAGGATCCACCACCACAGTCACGCTCTGATGATTCTTGGCCGCGCTGCGGAGCATGGAAGGCCCGCCAATATCGATATTTTCGATCGCCTCGGCCAGTGTGACATTCGGTTTGGCGATCGTCTGTTCAAAGGGATAAAGATTCACCACCACCAGGTCGATCGGGGGGATCCCGTGCTGCTTGACGGTCGCTTCGTGCTTTTCATTCCCGCGAATATAGAGCAAACCTCCGTGAACTTTGGGGTGCAGTGTTTTCACACGCCCGTCCAACATTTCCGGGAAACCGGTATAATCTCCCAGCTCTATCACAGAGATCCCGTTTTCCCGAAGGATCTTAGCCGTGCCGCCGGTGGATATGATCTCCACTCCTGCTGCAGCCAGGATATTCGCGAAAGGAATCAAACCTGTCTTATTAAAAACCGAAATAAGCGCTCTTTGTATCTTGCTCATAGACTCTTTTGGTGATTTTTAGCGAGTATGGAAATACTCTTTCGGGAAAGCCTCTTCCCTCTCAACACGAGTTCCGATCCCCGCCGGCACACAGCGTACAATAGACCCACCTTCTCTGCAACTCTTTTAGAACTCCGGCCTCAGAACGATGCCGAAACATCAAAATAGAAATTCATCGTCTCCCCGCCTAACTTATCCGTGGTGGAAACCACATCATACCATTTACCCTCTTTGCGCCGCATCAGGATGCTGTGCATAACAAAGTGCTGACCGGGATGATGATTCTGGATCCAGCGGATCTCCGTTTTCTGCCGATGCCACAGGTCCAACCGTTCCGGGATCACGACCGCCGTCTGGATCGAACGTCCATCCGGCCCGGCAGCGTTCACCTCCAGATCATCCAGACCGTCCGCGCGGACATGATCCGGATCGCGGGGATTGAGCTCCCGTCCCTCCACCTTGGCCAGGACTCGCGCGAACTCTCCGGACATGATATTTGTCGGATCATCATAAACCTCTTCCTCTGTTTCGGTTGTCGCAGCGGGTACCGGCGCAGGCGCAGGACTTGACTGCTTGGTGCTGGAGCACCCAGCCAGCATGATCATCCCGAATAAGATTACAAAAGTCTTTTCTAATGAGTAGAATATGTTGTTATTAGATATTTTCATAATGAATAGTCCTCATCCTCCAGTTTGATAAAATCTTCCGCGGCCAGATCGGCAAAACGCAGTCCCTTGCGGTTCAGACGAAAGCCTCCTTCAAAAAACTCACCGTCTCCTCGGAGGCAGATCCGTTCCATTTCCTCCGGCCACTGCTCCTCCAGACGGAAACCGGTTGCCTGATAAAACTCATCGAATCTCCAGCCTCGGCTCAGCCTCAGCCCCACTCCGGCGATCTCACCGGCTCGCGCCAAGGGGGAAATCTGATCCGCTTCCCAGCCCTCCCAACAAAGACCGGATTTATTTGGCTG
>JAEENR010000060.1 GCA_016283885.1 Verrucomicrobiota bacterium | reverse complement strand
GTGATCATCTCATCCCGGCGGCCCGCGCCCTCCAGCCGGAAGATCTCGGCCACAGATGCCTGATAGATCGCCGTTCCCACATTGGCCACGACGTTATTGACACGCCCCGCGATACCGTAAGCCGCGTTGGCGCGCACTCCGCAGAACTTGTTGATCAGGACCGAAAGCCCCTGATTGCTCAGGATAGCGCCCAGACCGCTCCACAGCTGCCAGGCGGCATACGACAGCACCGTGCGGTAAAAAGTCCAGTTGAACCAGTACCGTGAATTGAGGCGGCATTCCCGGAACAGCCAGTAAGCCCGCAGCATCTGCACCCCGTCCATCACCATCTTGATGCCGACCATCCCGACCGCGTAAAACTTGAGCCGGTCTCCGCTCACACTGAACAGCGACCAGGCCAGACCAAAAATGAAAACCGCCTGGACCGAATTCCAGAACGAAAGCTCAAAGATGCGCTGACGCGCGTGGAACATCCCGATGTACGGGACCGTCAGCATCGTCCAGGCCGCGCCGGCAATGGAAAGATAATAGACCCAGTAGCAGGCGTTCAGACGATCAGGGGGGATATCCAGCACATGCAGAAGCCAGATCCCGAAAGGAACACCGCCCAGGATCAGAATCCCGGCAAAAACGGAATGGATAACGAACGCGCAGTTGAACCACTTCTGGATCTCCGCCTCGTCCTCCTGACCAATGGCATAAGCATAGAAGCGCTGCATACTTCCTGCCATCACATTGCCGATGAAAAGGATAAAGATGATCAGCGTCCCTGTCAGGGAATACAGACCGAAATCCACCTCGCCCAGCGCGTTCAGGACCCACCGTTCCGAAAACAGCATCAGTCCCATCACCACGAACATTCGCACGTAAGTGGCGATCACGTTTACAACGATTAGATTGGGACCCTTCAGCTTCATTGACGATAAAAATTATCAAAAAAGGATAAAACGACTTCGCACCCCACCGCCGTCAGATAGACCAGGCTGACCACAATGTTCAACCGGAAGAACGCGTTCCCCAGCCAGTGTTTTTTGCGGATGCGGCCGATCCCGTGTTCCATCAGCACCACCAGCGCGATAAAAACGATGCCGATCATATAGGCCAGCTTGAAAAAGACCAGGAACCCGAACACAGCCATTCCCATCAGCATGATCAAATGCACCAGAAATGCATAAGAGACCGCATTCTTCTCTCCCCAGCAGGCCACCAGACTATGACCGCAAGCCGTTTCCGACCGTGAAACACGGCAGACACTGACATCATTCAGAGTCTCTAATCCACTGATCCACAAAGCATTGATTACACCCAGCAGAAACGGTTGCCAGCTCAAAGTGCCGGTCACGGCCATCCAGGCTCCCACGGGTGCCAGCGCGTACACCCCTCCGTAATAGAATGAGTAAAAATCCGTATAACGGCGGCTGCGTGTTCCCAGCCATATCAGGAGGATCGCCAACGGTGCCATGTAGAGACACAATCCCTGCCCCTTCACAGTCAGCAGCAGCGCCCCGCACAAAATCAGTCCTGCGCTTCCAACGGCAATGGAAAACTTCAGCAGTCCGGCGTTAAGGTCTTTTTGCTCCACGGTGTGCCTCCAGACAATGAAACAGATCCGGCCAAAAAAGACACCCATCAGCACCACCGAGAACGCCAGCCAGCCCGGCCAGCCGCGGTCAGCCCGTGCCGCTACCATCATGGCCGCCAGCGCAAAAGAACACGAAAAAAAGGTGTGGCGAATTTCTACAAAATCACCCCACCTTTTCGCAAAATCAACAGCAGTCTTGAACACCCCGATTTTATCGTTCCTTTGAACAAAGAACAAAAAACGGTTACAAGTCCTTATTTCTCAGACTTTTCAGCTTTTTTCTTGCTGGTTTTGCTGGTTGTTTTGGTCGTCTTAGTTGTTTTGGCCGTCGTGGTTTTCTTGGCAGCGGGTTTCGCCTTGGCGGCGGCTTTCACCGCTTGCTGCACGATCGGTCTGTAAAGCAGGTAACGGGCGCAAGTATCGCAGAGGACGATATCATCGCCTCTCATCAGCTGTGCGCGCGTTCCGGTGGGCAGAGTCATGTGACACTCCGGGCAATTGGTCCCAGACACGATCGAAACGCCTTTTTTGCCGCGTTTCATCAAACGATCGTAATGGCCCAGGATATTCGGAGGAAGTTTTTCACGAAGTTCTGCGATGGCTTTTTGATTTTTCGGGGAATCTGGATTCTCTCCTAACTCTATCTCTTGCAGTTGATAAAGTAACTCTATAACTTCGACACTTGACATGTTGTTCATCGTTTCAGACGGTAAACATTCCAATACGTATGGAATGCCTCACACAAGACAATACTATACCTTTTATCTTCGCAAACAAGCCTAAAAGTTGGATTTATGTAAAAAATTTCACTAAATCTCCAATCACTATTAGGGAAGTTGAAATTTCTAATGACAGTTTCAGGATAATCAAAAAGACGAGGCATTCAAACCTCGTCTTTTTGTCACTTTGTGAACAGTCTGGAAACACGGTCTGGATAGGGAAAGCCCTTATTCCCTGATTCCGAAAAAAATAAGAAATTGCCCAACTAAGTTATAACTTCTGTTTCTCTATCTACGTCATATTTTATTCCACTCAAAGTAGCGAAGAACCTTAAAAAATCTCCGAAAAGAATCCTTCTCCGGGATTTACAGTGGATGTGCTCTATTCCCCGTCGGGGTGAGGTTTTGGGGCAAAACATCTTCCCGCACAAAAACAAAGTGTTCCCGCGGTCAACACGGGAACACTTCATTCCTCTTCCCAAGCGGAAGATGTCCAGCTTTTTTAGCCGTTGAAATAGATATACGCGCCCAGGATCATCAGCAAAACAGCCAGCGTTCCAACCACATCTATCCAGTTCCAGCTGGCGCGGGTCTCGCGTTCCTGTTCCGGTGTGACATTGCCGTAAGTCAGACCTTTGATCTTGGCGTAATCCGGTTCCTTGGTGGCATAGCTGACCACGACCATCGTGATCATCGCGACCAGGGTGATCAGCACGCTGAAGTACTGGAAGTAGCAGTTATTGATGATCCAGAAGAAAGAACCTTCCGCATAACCATTCTTCAGCAGTCCCAGTGTAACCGGCGTGTCCACCGCCATGCGGAAGATACCGAGAGCGAACCCCACGACCAACGCTGCCAGACACCCCTTGGCATTCAAACGTTTCCAGAAAATACCCATGAAGAACACCACAAAGATCGGAGGCGCCAGATAGCCTTGGACCGATTGCAGATAGTTATAAAGACCGTTCGCGCCGCGAATGACCTGGATCCATGCCAAACCGATCAGCACCATCACCGCCACGGCGATGCGGCCGACCCAAACCAGCCAGGCTTGAGAAGCTGCCGGATGGAGCCGGCGGTAAACATCCATCGTAAACAAAGTGGAAGAAGCGTTGAACGTTCCGGCCAGGGAACCCATCAGAGCCGCGATCAAACCGGCTACCACGATGCCGCGCACACCCACCGGCAGAACTGTTTTCACCAGCAGCGGGAACGCGCCCTGAGCCACTTCGCGGTTGACGCTGCCATCCGCGTTGACCATAGCGGCAAGAGCCTCAAACTGACCGGTCTTTGCCAAGGCAAAACAAATCATTCCAGGAATGATAAAAATGAACACAGGTAGCAGTTTCAGCGCACCGGCAAAGATACAGCCGCGGCGGGCTTCCTTCTGATTGGGAGCGCCCAGAGCTCTCTGCACGATGTACTGATCCGTACACCAGTACCAGAGGCCGACAATCGGCGCACAAAAGAGCATACCGATCCAGGGATAATCCCCATGGAAATACCATGCCAGACGGCCGGTCTCCTTCACAGGTTCCCAGGTCCATTCCACTCCGACCGGGATCAGCGGTTTCCACAAATCGAACATTTCCGCGCTCAGCGTACTTCTGAGGACACCCCAGCCCCCCAGCGCCGTCAGACCGAAATAGGTCAGCAAAGCAGAGCCCAACACCAGCACGGAAACCTGGATCACATCCGTATAGGCCACCGCGCGCATACCGCCCAAAATCACATAGACACCGGCCATACACAGCACGATGATGCTGCCCAGCCAGAAACTGTCGATCGGTCCCAGGTGCATATCCGGCAGCAGCGAGGAAAAGACCACACCGCCGGCAAAAATACCCACAGCCACCTTGGTCACGATATACGACACCAGTGAAACGATAGACAGGAAAGTGCGGCATCCCGGCGAGAATCGTCTTTCCAGGAATTCAGGCATCGTGAACACCTTGCTCCGCATGAAGAACGGGATCAATATCCAGCCCAGGATCAGCACACACCACGCGTGCAGCTCATAGTGAGCCATCGCCACACCGTCCGTCGCTCCGGAACCGGCCAGTCCCACTAAGTGTTCCGAACCGATATTCGAGGAGAAGATGGACGCGCCGATCACCCACCAGGCTAAGTTACGTCCGGCCAAAAAGAAATCATCCGTCGTCTTTTTATTTCGACTTGTGACCCAGGCGGTCACACCAATCACCAGGGCAAAATACCCCGCTATAATACACCAGTCTAACGCTTGCATAAAATCAATTGTACCTTTTCAAGACCGCGAAACCTTCCGCGGCACAAAAAACTTGCGCTTTTTTTGTAACAGGTTTACAATCGGTTTGCAAGTTTTAAGTGCATTTGGAGTGATTCCAAAGCAAAAGAAAGAGCATTTATGATAACGCTAGGCGTAATTGTTGGGACGCGCGGTTTTTTCCCTTCTTCTCTTTGTGAAGAGGGTCGCGCCGAAATTCTGAAAGCCTTGAAAAAACAAGGTGTTAAACCCATTATCCTCCCGGAGAACGCAACTCCTAAATTCGGAGCGGTGGAGAACTTGAATGAAGCGCGGGCCTGCGCCGATCTCTTCATCAAGAACAAGGATAAGATCAAAGGCGTGGTAGTGACTCTGCCCAACTTCGGCGATGAGCGCGCCATCTCCAATGTCCTCCGCTGGGCCGACTTGAACGTCCCCGTTCTGGTCCATGCCTGGAGCGATGATGTCGAGAAGCTGGGCATCCAGCACCGCCGCGACAGCTTCTGCGGCAAGATGAGCTGCTGCAATAACCTGCGCCAGTACGGGATAGACTACACCCTCACCACTCTGCACACGGACACCGCCGACAGCGAGACCTTTACCAATGACCTGAAACAGTTCATCGGTACCTGCGAAGTCGTTGCCAAGCTGAAAAACCTCCGCGTGGGTGCCCTGGGTGCCCGTCCGGCGGCTTTCAACACCGTCCGCTACAGCGAAAAACTCCTGGAAGCCAGCGGAATATCTGTTGAAACACTGGATCTTTCCGAACTGCTCGGCTGGGTCCGCAATATGAAGGAAAAGGAACCTGAAGTCAAAACCAAGCTGGATCAGCTCCAAAAATACACCAATGTCACCGGTGTTTCCAAAGAGAACCTCCTCAAGATGGCTAAGCTGGGTGTCGGCATGGATCGCTGGATCAAGGATCAGCAGCTGGGCGGCATCTGTCTGCAATGCTGGAGCGCTCTGGAAGAGCTTTACGGCATCGTCCCCTGCACCATGATGAGTATGCTCTCCGAGAAACTCATCCCCGCCGCCTGCGAAACGGATGTCTGCGGTCTGATCGGCATGATCGCCCTCCAGGCCGCCAGCGGATCACCTTCCGCCCTGCTGGATTGGAACAACAACTTCGGCACGAACCCCGACAAGGGTATCCTGTTCCACTGCTCCAACCTGCCCAAGTCCTTCTTCTCCAGTACAAAGATGCAGTACCAGGACATTATCGCCGGCACTGTTGGCAAGAACAACGCCTACGGCACCCTTTGCGGACAGATCGCTCCCGGCCCCTTCACCTTCACGCGCGTCTCCACCGATGACGAGCTGGGTGAGATCAAAGCCTATGTCGGCGAAGGCCGTTTCACGGACGACAAGCTGAAGACCTTCGGCGGATACGGTGTCTTTGAGATCCAGGATCTGCAGGAACTCCTGCGCTACATCTGCGAGAACGGCTTTGAACATCATGTGGCCGCCAACCGCAGCCTGGTCGCAGGCTCCATCGAGGATGCCTTTGCCAATTACCTGGGCTGGGACGTTTATCGCCACTGATCCTGTAATCAATTCATTCTAAAATAATTACAAAGAGACGCGGAAACCACCGCGTCTTTTTTGTTATTCGATCACGAAGGAATCCATTCTGAATACCCACGCAGAGGGTATTCAAAATGGAGACGCTGAGACGAGCGAATTACACATTTTGATATAACATTTGTTATTGAATAACTTATCTGTGTATATCTGTATCCATCCGTGGTTCTTTTAATATCATCTGCGATTCATTTTCAGGTTCTTTCATTTACGAAATTTTGATTTTATAATATTTTATTATTGATATCAGAAGGAAAAATGATTATTCTCTTTTTCAGTAGTTATGCTACTAAAAAGAATTAGTAGCTGTTATTTATAACTACTCCTAATGTTGTTGGAATATGAAAAATATTGATATCAAAAAACGTTGGACAATTCTCATGGCGGCGATGACTCTCATCGCGTTGGCGGGTCTCTTTGCGAAGGAACCCGGTTTTGACTGTGACTGGTCGGTTATTTCTGCGGCGGATGTAGCCTGGCTGATTACGGCTACTATTTTCGTATTGATGATGACACCCGGTTTGTCATTTTTCTATGGCGGAATGGTGGGAGCTAAAAATGTGATCTCGACGATGCTCCAATCTTTTATCGCCATGGGGCTGATCTCCGTGCTGTGGGTGGTCATCGGGTTTTCCCTCTGCTTTGGCGAGGATATAGGCGGAGTCATCGGCAATCCCTTCACGTTCCTGATGTTCCAGAATGTGGGCGGATCGGTCTATACGACTTCGGCGGGACATATCCTGGGCGGTGCGACTATCCCTCTGGCTTTGTTCGCCTTGTTCCAGATGAAGTTTGCCATTATCACTCCTTCGCTGATCACGGGATCCTTTGCGGAACGTGTGCGTTTCTCGGCATATATGTTCTTTATGATCTTTTTCTTCTTTGTCATCTACTGCCCGCTGGCTCACATGACCTGGCATCCGGAAGGACTCTTCTGCCGCTGGGGTGTGATCGACTTCGCCGGCGGCATCGTGGTCCATGCTTCTTCGGGCATCGCCGCGCTGGCGGGAGCCATCTTTCTGGGCCGGCGCAAAGCGGATACCCGCAAAAGCGAACCGGCAAACATCCCGTTTGTTCTGCTGGGCGCGGCGCTGCTCTGGCTGGGATGGTTCGGATTCAACGCGGGCTCCTCACTGCACGCGGACGGCCAGGCCGTGAAAGCCTTTCTGAACACGAATACCGCTTCGGCCACGGCAATGATGACGTGGATATTCTTTGACTGTCTGCGCGGACGCAAGCCCTCGGCCATGGGCGCGGCGGTCGGCTGTGTGGTCGGTTTGGTCGCCATTACCCCCTCGGCAGGCTATGTCACTGTGGGACAAAGCATTTTTATCGCGTTCGTCATCACGCTTATCTGCAACGTCTGCGTTTACTGGCGGTCGCATACCCGGATCGATGACGCGCTGGATGTATTCCCCACTCACGGCACCGGCGGTATTTTCGGCACGGTTCTGACGGGCATCTTCATCCAGGAAGGATTGATCGCCGGTACGTATGACGGCTTTGTGATTTTCCTCTTTCACCTGCTGGCCATCGTTATCGTGTTCGTTTATACGTTCGTGATGAGCTGGCTGGGATACAAATTGATCGACGCTATGATCCCGATGCGTGTCTCCACCTACAGTGAACGGGTCGGGCTGGACTTCTCGCAGCATGACGAACACTACGGTTTCGCTCATATTGGCGAGAGAGAACTGGCAGAATACGAGGAACATATTAAAGAGATTAAGGAGAAAAAACATCATTAAACAGGAATGATGGAGAGAGTGCCGCTTATTTGCGGCATCTCTTTTTCTCCATGATATTTAGGATTTTTCCCGGTTTTCCGTCGGGAACGATGGAGCCGGGAAACGAAAACCGCGGATAATCAACTGGAAAAACTTGCTTGACTTGTCCGCACCTGCAAAAATAACGACTGCACTTCTTTGAAAAAGTGCGCTGTCTTTAAACAGAAAAAGAATGAAATTAAAAACGGTCAACGGCTATAAGGCAAATACCTCTCTGCGAGAGACGGAAAAAGCCATCAAACTTATAAAAGACACCTTCGAGACTCAGCTGGCGAAGGCATTGAATCTGGAGCGTATTTCAGCTCCCCTGTTCGTGCGCGCCGACAGCGGTATCAATGACGACCTGAACGGCGTAGAGCGTCCGGTCCGGTTTGATGTGAAGTTTGATAATTCCAGCGCGGTCATCGTTCATTCCCTGGCTAAGTGGAAACGCATGGCTCTGAAGGCTTACGGTTTTGAAAAAGGCGAAGGTCTCTATACAGATATGAACGCCATCCGCCGTGATGAGGATCCAGACAATCTCCATTCCATTTATGTGGATCAATGGGACTGGGAGCTGGTGATCGGCCGGGAACAGCGGACTGTGGATTTCCTGAAAGCGACTGTCAAAAAGATCGTGGGCGCTGTGCGCTCCACCCTGACACTGCTGAAGAGCAGCTATCCGGCGGTGAATACCTCCTTGAATGAGGAAGTCTATTTCATCACCACTCAGGAGCTGGAGGACAAATATCCCAACCTCTCCCCGAAAGCTCGTGAAAGAGAGATCGCCCGTGAACATAAGACTGTGTTCCTGATGAACATCGGCGACCTGCTCAAGAGCGGCATCAAGCATGACGGCCGCGCGCCCGATTACGATGACTGGGCTTTGAACGGCGATCTGATCTTCTGGAACGATATCCTGGAAGACGCTTTTGAACTCTCCTCCATGGGTATTCGGGTGGACGCGGTCTCGCTGCGCAGTCAGCTGGAAAAGACCGGCACGATCGAACGGATGAAATATCCTTATCATCAGCAGATAGCGGGCGACATCCTGCCTCTGACGATCGGCGGCGGCATCGGTCAGTCCCGCTTGTGTATGCTCTTGTTGCAGAAAGCTCACATCGGAGAAGTCCAGGTCTCGCTTTGGCCGGATGAAATGCTGGATGAGTGCAAAGAAGCCGGCATTGTGATATTATAAAGAGACAAACGCTGAAAAGCATTCATGCAGGAAGAAAGCGATGAGAATTTGATGATCCGCGTGAAAAACGGGGACGCTCTGGCTTTCTCTATCCTGATGGATCGCTACAAGCAAGCCGTTGTCAACTTGGTGGCCTATACCGTTGGTGACAATATAGACTCGGAAGACATTGCTCAACATGTGTTTATCCGAGTCTATAAGAGCGCGGCCAATTATGAGGTGCGTTCCAAGTTCACTACCTGGCTCTTTACGATCACCAAGAATTTGGCATTGAACGAAATACGCAGACGCAAACGTCATCCGACCGATTCATTGGACGTTGTAGAGCAGGAAGAGGATTACAGCAAAACAAAACAGTATCCTGACACGAAAGCTGTTGCTCCCGATGACTCTCTGATGAATGACGAGATGCGGGAGTGTCTAACGACTGCCCTGGAAGAACTGCCGGAACGGCAGCGTCTGGCTTTGCTGATGTTCCAGGAGCAGGGATTATCTTATGAAGAGATCTCGGAAATACTGGAAATCTCTTTGTCGTCCACAAAATCCCTGATTTTCAGGGCGAGGGACACTTTGAAAAAAACTTTGAAAGAATATCTTTCATCAGAAAGTGCAACTTAGCCTCTTGGCTGGTGTTGCATAAATGGTGGTACGATGAGTGGATCATTTGAACAACTGATAGAAAAGTCCAGAAAGAAGACACTGACACCTGAAGATCAGCGCCTTCTGAATGAACTGTTTGCGAAGGATCCCACCTTGAAATCACAGTGGGATCAGGAACGCAGACTGAGCCAAATGCTGGCCTCTCTGCCGCAGGTTCCTTTATCTAAGGATTTTAACCAGAAAGTTCTCCAACAGACTTTCTGGGCTAAGGATCATCGCCCTTCTCGCAAGAGAGGATTCGCAGGCTGGATGTCGACCTTGATCGAAAAACGCTGGGCTCAGGCCGCGGCGGCCGTCTGCGTCATCTCTTTTGTGACCTTTGGGGCTTATCACCAGCACAGCCAAACTCTGAAGATCCGCGAGACCGCAGATGCCCTTTCCACTGTGGCAAATACAGCGGTAGAGGTAGCCACGGTGCAGGAATCCGATCTGGAAGCCATCCAGGTTTTAGGAGAATATGAGCAAACTTCTCCTGTGGATGACGATTTGTGGCTGGCTATGGTTTCTTACTAAAGGAGCAAAGAAGTATGAAACACGAGCGCAAGATATTAAGCCAAGACCGTGGACATTATTGGATGTCTCTCCCGGCATTGAGCTTGTCTGCCGCCCTGTGTTTCACTGCCGCGCCGGTTTCAGCGGAAGTCCCTGCTGAAAACACAGCCGCGCAAACCAACTCGATCCCTGTGGCCCCGCCGGGTGTCGAGCAGCCTCCTTTCCCCCACTCCGCAGCTATGACCGGAGTTGCGCCGGAGTCTCCCTTCTTCTTTTTCCGTCAACTGCTGAAGATGGATCCCCAGGAAGCAGAGGAGGCCATTCGGCAGCGCCCTGAGAAATTCCAGGAGATCATCCGCAAGAAAGTGGAGGAATATAAGCAGATGCCCCATCAGCAGCGTGAATGGAAACTGCAGGTACTGGATCTGCGGTGGTATCTCTTTTGCGGTCTTGATCTGTCTGAGGATAAGCTGGATAAGTATGTGGAATCTATACCGGAAGACTACCGGGAGATCATCCAGGCCCGTCTGAAACGCTGGTTCTCTATCCCGGCCGAGCAGCGGGCAAGCATCCTCAAGAACGCGAGAATGTTCTCGCGGAAAATGGATGAACATAAACAACCTCCGAAAATGGATGGTCTTAAAGACAGACCTCCCACTCCCGACTGGATGCGTAACGGCAACGGGGAATTTCGTTCTCCTATGGGCAAAAAGCCGCCCGGTATGAATATGCAGCCTCCCTTCCCCAGAGAAAAACGGGACAAAATGAAGGAGCAGCCATCTTTCGGAAAGCAGTACCCTCCGCCGCCAATGAATGGTGACCACTGGGGAGACCGCAAAGACAACAACTTCGGCAAAGATCCGAAGAAATTCCAAAGCCAACGCGAGAAATGGATGTGGGGTGAGCTGAACAACTTCTTCCGAATGAGCCATGAAGATCGGAAAAAAGTCTATAAGGCTCTGCCCGAAAAGGACCGCGATAAGATTTGGAAAGTGATGCGGATGCTGGAAGAGCTGCCTCCCGTAGAGCGCCAGAATTCTCTCAAGATCCTGGTGGAAATATCCGATATGTCGCCCGAAAAACGTTCCGCCTACCTGATGGGCGCTGAACGCTGGAAGAGCCTTTCACCTGAAGAAAGACGATTCTTCAGAGTCTTGTTTGTTCCTCAGGAACAACTACCTCCGGAACCGGTAGAAGGTATGGAGATAGGGATCCAAAAGAAAGAAAAAGCGGAGCTGAACCGCTAACGGCGTTTCATGACCTGTTCCCGTTCTTCGGGGGTCAGCACGCAATTTTTCAGACAGTCTTTGGCACATTCCGTGCAGGGTTCAAAATGGATACTCACGGAACAGTTTTCCAGATGTTCCTCAATCGAGTTTTGGATCTGATGGCTAAGCGCATGGACCTGTTTCAAAGCCATATCCCCGTCCACTTTCAAATGAAATTCGATATATCTTCTGCTGCCGACTTTGCGGCTTTTCATTTTATGATAACCGCGGGTGATCGGTTTCAATTCGATCAGGTGTTCCTGGATCAGGTGTTCTTCTTCCGGTGGTAAATGCTGATCCATCAACTGATTAACAGATTCCACCAGAAGGTTGATCCCGGTGCGGACGATCATCATAGCCACCAGAAAGCCTACGATGGGATCCAGAATATTGAGATCCGTATTCGGCATCAGGATGCTTCCGATCCAGATGCAGGCCAGCCCGATCATAACACCGGCAGAGGTCCAGACATCTGTCATCAGATGCCAGGCATCGCCCAGCAGTGCGGGAGAGTTCATTTTTCTGCCGACTTTGAACAATCCCCTGGCGACAAACATGTTGATCAGAGAAGATGCGAGCATGATCCCGACACCCAGCCAGATCTGGCGTATCGGTTCTGGATGGAGCATCTTATGGACAGATTCATAAACGATCCAGGCTCCGGCGGCCAGGATCAGCAGTGCCTCGATCATGCTGGAAACATTTTCGATACGCCCATGTCCGTAAGGATGTTCTTCATCCGGAGGAAGTTCAGATGTCTTTACAGCAAACAGAGCCACACCGGAAGCAATCAGATCCATACAGGAATGGATCGCCTCAGAAAGGATAGAGACCGAACCAACTATGATCCCTATGGCAAATTTCCCTAATACCAGGAATGTATTGGAACAAACGGACAGGAACGCCATCCGTGATTTTATTTTCTGATTTTCCACCAGGTTTTCTGCTTGAGAAGAGAGGTTCATTCTGTTTTTTCTCCTCGTGTGACGAACATCACGGCAAATAATTTAATGATTTTGAAAAATAAAGACAACCTTCCATTGTCATTTCACTGTTTTAGATGTATATTGTGGCACCAAGATTTTGCTTGGGAGGTAATGAGATGATGAAAAGAATTCTGTTTTTATGTGCTTTTGTGTTCGCGGTGGGATTGACTTGCCGTGCGGATTTAGAGCTGGTCTATGATAATTTTGACACACCTCAAAACAACAGTTTTTACGGTCCCTTCAATCGAGTGGACGAGTTTGGTGATGATATTTATCTGGGCGGTGTTGCCAGAACGATCGAAAAGGTTGAGCTGGAGTGTTATGCCAGCATAAACACCGTATCTCCGAGCAAATACGCGATCTTCAGATTTTATCGCCAGGACGGCCCTATCTATGAAGGAGAGACCGAGGCAGAAGTCCATCTGCCCGGTACACTCCTTTTTGAGTCCAAACCTCTTCAGGTCAAAAGCGGTTACAGTATTTTGGACATTGAGAATATCGGCTTGCGCATGAACGATCCTTCTTTCTTCTGGACGCTTCAGTTTTACGGTCTGGAGGAAGGAGACAATGCGGGAATGATCCTATATAAAACTCCCACTGTTGGATTTAGCTATGGCGATTTCTGGATCCGCAGCATAGATGCCGAGACTCACCTGCCCAAGTCGGATTTTCTTCCCTATAACTTCGGTATCTCTCTCAGCGGCAATTTCGGTTTGAGGATCTATGCTTCTTCCGCTCCGAAAGTACAGTTCGTTGGCGCGGAACCTGTAGAGGGTGGCGTGGAAGTTTCAGTATTCGGAGCTGTTTATCAACCGATCGAAATCCAGTCCGCCGCTCAGCCGGAAGGTCCCTGGCATGTAGAAAAGTATGCCGTGCTGGTAGGCTGGACCAATACGTTCCTTCTCCACACGGATCCTTCTCTTTATTATCAAGCCGTCGCAGTGGATAATGTTCCTCCTACGATCT
>JAEENR010000009.1 GCA_016283885.1 Verrucomicrobiota bacterium | reverse complement strand
GCTCAGATCGAATCCATCTACAAGAAGGGCATGGGCGAAGATACCCCGACGGGATCGGTGCTCTACTTCGAGATGACAGATCTGGGTCTGATCATGACCTGGGAAAATGGCAAGCTCCAATCCGCTCCGACAGCGGAAGGTCCTTGGACCACTATTGATGGTGCCTCCAACGAAGGATTCATCTACAATGGTGAACAGGGCAATCTGTACTTCAGACTGGCTGAATAAGCTGAAGTAGAAACACGAACCGGACGATAACAAGTCTGGTTAAAACAAAGACGGTCTTCTCTCCAAAAGAGGGAAGACCGTTTTTTAGAACAAAAAAAGAGACGGGGAAGAACCTCGCCTCTTCTTGTTTGGATTTTCTAAGCGGCTATTTCAAAGGCCGTGCTTCTACACCTTCCAAAGTGATCTTGACCGGTTTGATGTGTCCTTGCTCGTCAAATTCCATCTTCTCGATACAGGTATAACGGTGATTCCCGTTTCTGTCATTCAGCGGATGGCGGTGGTAAACGATGTACCAGTCATCCGTGCCGGGAATGTTCAGAACGGAGTGGTGTCCCGCGCCGGTGCCCACGTTCTCATCCCGCTGGAGGATCTTCTCAATGCGCTTGAAGGGACCCATCGGATTGTCCGCAATGGCGTAGGCCACACAGTAATCGGGACCGGTCCAGCCGCCTTCCGACCACATGAAATAGTATTTGCCGTTCCGCTTGAAGATCATCGGGCCTTCCACATATTTTTCAGGGGTGATCTCTTTATAGAAACTGCCGTCCTTGAAGGGGAGCAGACCCGTCATCTTGTCATTCAGGCGAACGACATTGCAGTGCCGCCAGCCGCCGTAGTACATATAGATCTGGCCGTCGGTGTCCTTGTAAACGAACTGGTCTATGGGTTGAGCGCCATTGATGATGTGGCCGATCAGCGGTTTGCCCAGCAGATCTTTGTAGGGACCTTCCGGTTTATCCGCCGCCGCGACGCCGATGCCGCCGATCTCGCCTTCGTGAACGTCATTAGCCGCGAAGAAGAAATAGTATTTGCCCTTGTGCTGGATCACCGAGGGAGCCCACATGGCGCGCCGTGCCCATTTCACTTCTTCATTAGTGAGGATCTTTTCGTGCTTTGTCCAGTTGACCAGATCTTTGGAGGAAAAGCAGTCGAAAAAAGTCTGTTCATCGAATGGATAAGAATAAGTGGGATAGACCCAGTAAGTATCGCCATAGATGATCGCTTCGGGATCGGCGTACCATCCAGGGAAAACGGGATTGCCGCTGGTCGTTTTGTCCGCGGCCCAGGTGCCTGCCGCCGCGGCAATGACCGCCGCCGCGCAAAGCAGATGCTTCAACGTCTTTTTCATACGCGGGAAATGTTAATGGAAGGATCGGTTTTTCTCAAGAAGAACTTACTCGAAAGTGGGTATTTTCATTACGACTTTTTCTTGTTCATCATAGATGATAAAAAATGAAAACGGCTGAAAATAATAAATATACTGGTAAGAGGTATATTCTTTTTCTGTTTTGATCCATTCTTTTATTGAAAGATTTTGCCATGCTTCTGGAATCAGATTCATTTCTTTTTTAATTTCTCTGAAATCGTTCAGTTTCTCTTTGACCTCAGTTCTATGGGAAAATTCGTTTATTTTGTTGTAGGATTGTTCCACATGACTGAGCATAAAATGCCCGGTAAAACAATAGAGAGCAAAAATGAACAGCCCGCAGAGCAAGAAGATTTGACCGATTCTTAAGTTTCTCTTTGCCATATAAACTCACTCTCCGATCGCCAGAAACCAGCAGTAAGAACAGATCGCGAACCAAAGGACTGTCAGGATGACATTGGTCAGAGTGTGGAGGATCCATTTTTCCGGGACTTTGTTGAGAAGCATTCCTGCCAGGATACCGCCCACAAAGCCTCCCAGATGCGCGGAGAGATTGACCTGCGGATCCGGGGAGAGTCCCGTCAGGATGAAGATCAGCACCGACGCGGAAAAGGCGGCGATCCCGCCTTTGGCCGGCAGA
>JAEENR010000059.1 GCA_016283885.1 Verrucomicrobiota bacterium | reverse complement strand
AGTGATTTTAGAATCACGGATGGATACAGAGAATTTATTGAAAATAAATGTGTTGGCTGTGTCCATCCGTTGTTCTTTTATACCACATCCTTAAAATTCCCAATCAATCTTTCAGACATCCGATCGGCACGACATAAACACCGTCTTTCCGACGATAGGCGTATTGCCCTGTCGCGGTAAGCACCATGAGAAAGGCCGGTGCTTTCATTTTGTCTGTATCTATCTTGTTTTGAAATGATTTCAAGGCGGAGACACCTTCCCCGATCAGTTCATCCCCGCCTAACTTGATCTCGATCAGTCCGTAAGAGCCGTTGCGCAAATGGATGACGGCATCGCATTCCTGACCGCTTTTATCCCGGTAGTGATAAACATTTCCATCCAGAGCGTCCGCGAATACTCTCAGATCCCGGATGCAAAGCGTCTCAAAGAACAAACCGAAAGTCTTCAGATCAGACATCAGATCTTTCGGACCCAGACCCAGAGCGGCAGTCCCGATGGAGGGATCCACATAATAGCGGGTGTCAGATGTGCGGATAGATGTTCTGGAGCGCAGATTGGGATTCCAGGCACTCATATCTTCCACAACGAAAATCTTTTTCAACGCGTTGATGTACGAAAAGACCGTATCTTCCTGCAAGGAATCCGCATCATTTGCCGAGATATCTTTGTGAATGACCGTCAATGATGCCTGGGTGCCCTGATGCCGGGCATAAGACCGCATCAGACGGCGGACCCGTTCCGGATTGCGTTTGACTTCGTCCACGCGTGAAATATCCGATTTGACCACGGCGTCGAAATAATCGAAAGCCTGCTCCAATGCCGCGGACTCTTTCAGGGAATAAGCGCCCGGCCAGCCTCCCCGGCAGGTCAAAAAAGCGATCTCTTCCAGACTCAGGTTGTTTTTGGCGGCGATTTCTCCGGGTGCCTCAAACAGGGATCTCAAGCTGATCTCCCCGGTAGATTCCCCGGACTCAAAAAGACTCATGGGACGCATCATCAGCCAGCTGAAACGCCCGGTGCCGGTGTGGTGGATGTTTTCTGTGGAAGCGGGAACAGCGGATCCTGTCAATATGAACTGACCCGGTCCGTCCCGGTGATCTACTTCAAAACGAACAGCATCCCAGAGTTTCGGGGCGATCTGCCATTCATCTATCAGCTTGGGGACAGCCCCCTCCAGAAGGGTTTTAGGACTGATATCCGCCATCAATAGATTCTGTTTTTCATTCTCCGGATCAGACATATACAGAATGCTTTTAGCGGATTGCTCCGCGGTCGTCGTCTTGCCGCACCACTTGGGACCTTCAATAAGGACGGCACCTTTGCTTGCCAGTTTCCTTGCCAGCAGTTGATCCGCGATTCGTTTCCGATACTCTTTCATTTTTTCAAAATCACCTTATTTTGTGAATATTATAGATATGATATCAAAATCAATCCGGGGATAATTTAACATTTTTCGGCAATTTGGCCAATTATTTTTCGGCAATTTGGCCAATTATTTTTCGGCAATTTGGCCAATTATTTTTCGGCAATTTGGCCAATTATTTTTCGGCAATTTGGCCAATTATTTTTCGGCAATTTGGCATTTTTTTGGATACACATATCCAAAAAAATCCCCGTTAGAGCGATGTTCGTCTAACGGGATTTTGAGTCAAAACCGGCTTTTTTGAACTTATTTCACTTTGTTTTCTCTCTTGAAAAGGTTCCTCAATCGTTCAAAGTACAGGAAGATCACCGGGGTGATGTAGAGGGTGATCGCCTGGCTCACCAGCAGACCGCCTGTCACCGAAAGTCCCAGCGGCTGACGGGCTTCTCCACCGGCACCGTAGCCGAACGCGATGGGCAGTGCGCCCGTGATCGCGGCCAGGGTCGTCATCATGATGGGGCGGAAACGCAGGATACATCCCTGATAGATCGCTTCTTCGGCGGTCTTGCCGCTTCGCTGTTCTTCCAGCGCGAAGTCGATCATCATGATAGCGTTCTTCTTTACGATGCCGACCAGCATGATCAGTCCCACAAAGCCGTAAATGTTCAGATCCAGCTTGAAGATCATCAGGGTCAGCAGAGCGCCGAACCCGGCCGCCGGCAGTCCGGATAAGATCGTCAGCGGATGGATAAAGCTCTCGTAGAGGATGCCCAGAATGATGTAGATCAACAGGATACACAGGATCAGCAGCATGTCCATGCCTTGCATGGAGACCTGGAAGGCTTCTGCCTGGCCCTGAAAACGTCCGCTCAGACTGCTGGGCAGATGCAGCGATTCCGTGATTTTCTCGATTTCATTGACCACGGTACCCAGCGCGACTCCCGGTGCCAGATTGAAGCTCAGGGTCACCGCCGGCAGCTGTCCGTAGTGGCTGACGCTCATGGGACCCAGACCGCGTTCCCAGCTGGCCACGGTGCTGAGGGGGATCATATCTCCCTGACCGGTGCGGATATAGACGGTTTCCAGCGTTTCGGGATTGCGCTGAAGCTCCGGCAGTGTCTCCAGCATGACATAGTATTGCTGGATAGAACCGTAAATCGTTGAGACCTGGCGTGTTCCATAGGCGTTATAGAGGGCGTTCTCCACCTGATCGATGGTCAGCCCCAGGGCGGCGATCTTTTCGCGGTCGATGGTCACGTTCAGCTGAGGATTTTTGATCAGCAGGTCGCTGGCCACGTCTCTCACGCCGGGGATATGCTGGAATTCCTCCTGCAGGATAGGTGCCCAGTGGTAGAGATCTTCCAGGTTCACACATTGCAAAGTGTACTGGTAAAGGCTCTTGCTGGCCAGACCACCGATCCGGATGATAGGCGGGTTGGACAGATAGACTTTCACGCCCGGAATGGCGGAGAGTTTGGGACGCAGTTCCTGGATGATCTGATCCACGTGTTTCTTGCGTTCGTTCATGGGTTTCAACCGGATCTGGATGCGTCCGCTGTTGCCGGAGGTATTGCCGCCTCCGCCCACGCTGGTGGTAAAGTTCAGGACTTCCGGGCATTCTCCCACGATCTCGCTCAAGGCCAGGATATGCCGTTTCATAGATTCGTAGGAAATGCCTTCCATCCCTTCCACGTTGATATCCAGCGTGCCGGTATCCTCGCTGGGGAAGAATCCCTTGGGAATAGCCATGAACAGATACGCGGTCGCGCCCAGCAGGATGAACGTCAGGCAGAGGGTAATGAACTGGTGCCGCAGAACCATCTTCAGTGTAGAGGAATAGAACCTCAGCAGCCATTGGAAACCGGCCTCGATCGACCGGTAGAAGATGCCGTGTTTCTCGTCTGGGCTGTAGCGGATGAACCGGCTGCACATCAGCGGGGTCAGCGTCAGCGAGACAAATCCCGATATGAGCACCGCCGAGATGATCGTCACCGCGAACTCATGCAGCAGCCGTCCCAGCAGACCTCCCATGAAGAGCACCGGGATGAAGACCGCGGCCAGACTGAAAGTGATGGAAATGATCGTGAAGCCGATCTCTTTGGCACCTTTGACGGCGGCATCCATGCGCGAGTCGCCGTTTTCCCGGTGTCGCATAATGTTCTCCAGCATCACGATAGCGTCGTCCACCACAAAGCCGATGCTCAGGGTCAGCGCCATCAGGGTCAGATTGTTCAGACTGTAGCCGAAGAAGTAGATCACCGCGAAGGTACCCACGATAGACATCGGGATGGCCAGAGTCGGGATGATCGTTGCCGAGATATTCCTCAGGAACAGGAAGATGACCATGATCACCAGCGCTACGGTCAGCTCCAGAGTGAACTGCACATCGTGAACGGACTCGCGGATGGTCTGAGAGCGGTCGAAATAGGGATCCACATGCACGGCCTGAGGCACTTGTTCCTGCAAAGCGGGCAGGGCGGCGCGCACGGCATCTACCAGCTGGACGGTGTTGACACCGGGCTGGCGGAAAACAGCCAGCACGATGGAGCGGTGATGATTGTACCAGCTGGCGGTCTTATCGTTCTCCACGCTGTCCAGAACACGCCCCAGCTGTTCCAGGCGGATCGGGTTTCCGTTTTCATAAGCCACGATCAAGGGCCGGTAGTATTCGGCTTTGTCCAGCTGACCTTCCGCCTCGATGGTGTAGGAAATGTCGTTCCCTTGCAGGATTCCGTTGGGCAGGTTGACGTTGCCGGTATCGATCGCTTTGCTGATCTCGGCCACGCTGATCCCTTTGGCGGCCACCGCGTCCGGATCCAGCTGCACACGCACCGCGTAACGCTGGCCGCCCCAGACACCGACCTGAGCCACACCGTTGATCATGCTCAGACTGCGGCCGATGATGCTTTCCGCGTATTCATTGACTTCATACATGGGCAGCGTGTCGGAATAAACGCCGATAAAGAGGACGGGCCAGTCCGCCGGGTTCTGCTTGTTATAGGAAGGCGGGGTGGTCATGTCCTTGGGCAGACGGCGCTGCACACGGCTGATGGCCGACTGCACATCCTGCGCCGCGCTGTCGATGTCGCGGTCCAGACTGAATTGGATAGTGATGCGCGTGGAACCCTGTGAGCTGACCGAGTTGATGGAATCCACGCCGTCAATGGCGGAGAATTGTTTTTCCAGCGGGGTCGCCACCGTGGCGGCCATGGTTTCCGGGCTGGCTCCGGTCAGGTTCGCGTTGACGCTGATAGTGGGATAATCCACTGTGGGCATATCGCTGACCGGCAGCAGCCGATAGGCCAGCGCACCGAAAAGCAGGATCGTGGCCATCAGCAGCGTAGTCATCACAGGCCGGCGGATACAAAGAACGGATAAGGACATGGGGATCTGCTAAAAAAGGTTAAAAGGGATCATCAAAAGCCGTTTATCATGGTTTCACTTGTTCTACGGCTTCATCCAGACTGTGATAGACCTTCACGACAGACTGCGCGTTCAGCCGCAGATGTCCGTCCGTCACGACCGTTTCGCCGGCGCTCAGCCCTTCTTTGATAACGGATTCCTCGCCGCGCTGTTCGCCCACGGTCACATCCCGCATTTCGAGCGTGTTATCGGCTTTGACCACATAAACGAACTGCTCGCCGTCTTGTTTGTTCTGGATGGCGATGCTGGGGATCACGACCGCGTTCGGGTACCGTTCCAGGCTCATGACGATCTTGACGAACTGACCGGGCCAGAGAGCCTGGTCTTTATTCTCGAACCGTGCGCTCAGGGCGACCATGCCGGTGGCGCGGTCCACATGATTGTCCATGAAATCGAGCAGTCCCTCAGAAATGAATTGATCCGTCGTCCCGTCATAAACTTCCACTTTCGCGTCCGGCTGACCCAGGATCCGGCGGATCTGCGGCATATACCTTTCCGCCAGCGAGAAATTTACTCCGATAGGGCTGATCTCGTTGATCGTCACCAGTGTATCGGCTCCGGCCGAGACCACATTGCCCAGATCCGTCTGGATGGCGCCGGTGCGGCCGCTGATGGGGGAGGTCACATCGGTAAATTCCAGCGTCAGTTCGATATCTTTCAGCGAAGCCTCGCCGGAGGCCACAGTCGCCTGCGCGGCCAGCAGCGCGGTGGTCGTGCTGTCCATCTCCTCGGTGGAGATCAGTTTTTTATCGAATAACCCTTTGGCGCGATCGTAATTGTTCAGGGCGTTCGTCAGCCTGGCCTGAGCCTGTGCCAGGGTCGCTTTGGCCTGAGCCAGACTGGCTTCGGTCTTGCGGGGGTCTATCTTGAAGAGCAGATCGCCTTTCCGGACATCCTGACCCTCCTTGAACGGGATCTCGATGATATGTCCCGTCACACGCGGCTTTACCTCCACCCGGTTATAGGAGGAGACATGACCAAAGGCCGATATCTTCACGTCAAATTCTTTTTGCTCTGCCTGGGCGGCCACGATCGGAACGGCGGCAGGCGTTTTGGAAGAGGCATCGGGGGCAACGGCGGCTTTCTGAGAGCATCCGTTCCCCAAAAACAAAACACCGCTCAACAGCACGGCGGCCGTGAGCCCAATATTCAATTTATTCATTATTAAATGGTTTGAGGAAATTTTCAAAAATTTCCCAGTTTTCGACGCAAAACCCGTGTGATTTATTCAAACAATTTTCATTAAAACCGCAGATGGGTTTAAAAGAACCACGGATGGACGGGGATAAACACTGGTAAATTATTCCAGGTATTGAGCGTCCTCGTTCACGTGCCAGACGTTTTCACGGCTGCCTCCGTTCTGGATATTTCGCGCCGCCAGCATCCCCGTCAGCATGGAGTGATCCTGGTTATTGTACTGATGCAGACCGTTGCGGCCGCACTGCTGGATGTTTTCGTATTTCAGTATTTCGCCGCGGATGATCCCCAGATCCCGGCGGTAGTCTCCCGCGTACACCGGATAGGCTTTGGGCATACGGATGACACAGCCGTCCACGCATTCTGTTCCTTTGGGCAGCAGCTCCAGCCGTTCCAGTTCGGCGCGGGCCAGCTCCTTCAGGCTTTCATCGCTTTGCCGCCACAGCGTGTCTCCTTCGCCGCAGAAGTATTCCATTCCCAGACAGTTCATTGCCGCGTCCGGTTCAGTCTGCGGCACCATTTCCGGGCTCCAGCGGTAAAAGTTCTGGATGCGTCCCGCTTTCACCTGCGGATCGTGGATATAGATCCAGTTATCGGGAAAGAGTCCTTCTGCCGTCTTTGGTCCGCGCAGGATCAGCGCCACCGTCAGAAAATCCCGATACCGCAGAGCGGCTCCGGCGCGTCTCAGCGGTTCCGGGGCTGATTCGCCCAGCGCGAGAACGGTCTCCCTCAGCGGCATGGAAAGGATGAACTCCTCCGCGGGCCAGGTTTCCCGTTTGCCTTCCGGACCCAGGGTCTCTGCCGCGGCCGCCCGGTTTCCCCGGCAGTGGATCCGTTTGACTTCGCGTCCCATCCGGATCTCCACTCCGGCCGCGGTCAGGTCGTCGCGGGTCTTTTCCCACATCATGCCCGGCCCCAGCCGCGGATACCGGAACCGGTCTATCAGCGTTTTCACCACCTTGCCGCCGGAGGGCTTGAAGAACGCGTTCCAGACCGCGTGATAAAGCGACAGCCCTTTGATCCTCTGCGCGGCCCAGTCCGCGCTCAGCTCCTCGCAGGATATTCCCCAGACTTTTTCCGTGTACGTTTTGAAAAAGTGCTGATACAGCCGGTCGCCGAACCGGTTCGTCACCCAGTCCCGGAAACTGACCTCCGGCCTCAGCGGAAAGAGCTTCCTCCGCGAATAGCTCAGCACACACAGTCCGCTTTCCGTCAGCCCCAGATTGCTCAGCGCGTTCCAGGGTTTCAGCGGATAATCGAAAAAGCGCCCCCGGTACAGGATGCGCGACTGTCTTTTCACGGTCAGAAAGTCCTCCGGCAGCCGTTCCTCCCACCAGCGTGTGATCTCCGGATTCTTGCTGAAAAAGCGATGCCCCCCGATGTCGAACCGGAATCCGTGATGGCAGACCGTTTTCGAGATCCCTCCCACTCGCTGCGGATCCGCCTCCAGCAGGGTGATCCCCCGGCCGTCGCCGCCTCTCAGCCGTACCAGCTCGGTCGCCGCGGTCAGTCCGGCAGGTCCCGCTCCCGCGATCACCACACGGGGGAAGCCGTTTCCTTTTTCACTTTCCTGACCCATAGCCGGGTTTCTTTTTAAAAATGGAATCTTGTGTCGTTCGGGCGCACCCAGTAGTAGCGGTCCTCCAGCTTGCTCCACTTGAACCACTCCACCCGGCCGTCCGTAAAGACCTGATTCGCCCCCGCGGGCATCCTTCCGCCTTTCAGATGGCTGGTGCTGTCTATGTTGTCCCCGTATATTTTATTGTAGCGCATCGAGCCGTCCCGCTCCACCTGGCCGATCACCGCGTCCGCCGCCAGCGGCACGAACCGCGCCTGATTCGTCCTCAAGGCCCACTGCCGATGCTCCGTCGGCGTAGAGACCCAGCAGCTCTCATTGCTGATGCCGGCTGTGCCGGGGATCAGCCACAGATAACTGTTCACCCGGAAGTACGGCGACAGCTCCCACCGGTTCGTGATGTCCAGGATCATCATCCGGGCCGACGGGCAAAAATACAGTTTGCGCTCCTTCAGTCCGTAGGACTCCAGCCGGTCTGTCAGCCGCCGCGACAGATCCCACGGCCAGTAACCGCACACCTCCTCCGGATCCCCCTCCACACGGAAGGGCGGTTTGCGCATATCGGGAAACTTCTCCCCGTTATCCTCCGCGTAGAAGGTCAATGCCAGCCCGATCTGTTTCAGATTATTCGCGCACTGGATCCGCCGCGCCTTCTCCTTGGCCGCTCCCAGCGCCGGCAAAAGCAGACCCGACAGCACCGCGATGATCGCTGTCACCACCAGCACCTCCATCAAGGTGAACCCCTTTGCTTTTTTTTCTGACTTTCTGGCTCTTTTCTCCATACGCAAAGCAAAACCGTTGTCAAATTATAAAAACCGGCAAATTGTGTCAATAAGGTTTTTCCCTGATATGGATATTTTTTTGAAGAATTTTCCACAAAAGATGCTAAAATAAGCCCAAAAACAAAGAGGAAAACAGCATTCAAAACGCGGAGCACCGCTGAAAGGAAGGTGTTTTCTCAGATAAATCCCAAAAGAAAAATCTAAAATTTTTCTTCAAAAACAGATATTATCTCTCATAACATACACATAACCAATATAATAAAATCAGAAAAAAATTTTTTATAAAAATGTTGACTTTTTAAAAGAATATGGCATCATTTCTTAGGTTTTTTGAGAATTTTTATTTTTTCTTCTGAAATCAGCTATAAGTTATTTGTATTCAGTAATATATAAATGAATCGTCATACTCTGGCTTATATATACATTATTTTCTGTACGCTGGCTTTTATTACGACAGCGACAGCAAAACTCTTTTCCGATTTCTCCCATCCTCTTATGAATTCGGTAGATCCGGTATTTTTCTTTATAAAAGCCAAATACCTTTTGATTTTCATTTCAGCGTTTGAGATAGGACTATCTATCTTTCTCCTGGTGAAGCTGATTACAAATCGTCCTATGGATGGTGTGAAGTTTGTTCTTTGGATTTGTATGCTTTTTGTTCTCTATCGGATCGCGTTTCTATTTTCCCCTTCAAGGTTAGGAACTTGCAAATGTTTTGGAGTGGGTTCTTTCTTCGGTTTTATGGAGGAAAAATCTGACTTATACAGTCTTATCCTTTTGGGGATCATGTTGTTGGGAGGTATTATCCTGCAACTATGGGAATGGAATGCTGAAAGAAATAATAAAAATCTAATATTCAACACCTTAAATAAAGAACAAAAATAAAATGAAAATCATAAAATGGAATTTTCTCTTTTGGATGAGTTTGGTTTGGTGCTTTTGTGTCAGCAGTCAGTCTGCCGAATCTCTTACCCGGCAGCTGGAACTGTTATCTGTTGTGGATGTGGACAAAGTCACAGTTGTTCACGAGGATAAAACTTTAGAAATCCCAGAGAATGAGGTACCACAGGGCGGATGGTTCATTCCGCTTTATACAGCTGAGGGTACTATCAAAGGTTATAGAATCCAAGGAACTAATAAACTCCATCTCTCCTCCGAGTTTCCTTTTTCTTTCTCTGTGGATGAAAAAAATCGCTGGCAACTGCAAATGACTATGTATGATAAAGAATTAGAGTCGCATTCTGGCTATCATTATTTTTCAGAAGGGACGAATACTTTCTATGTTCACATTTCTGATAAATTCGTGGATCGGGAGTGGAATGTTCGTGATTCTCCTCCAGAAATGAGTAATCCCGGTTCTGTTTTATCCGGACAAATTCCCATTCGCAACAGTTATGCCGGCGCGCTGTGGCTCAGTTTTTGCGGAGGAAAATACCTTGCGGAACAAAATGGAACCAATTCCAGTGACGTACATAAATTAGTAGATATATTAGAAGTTACAGATGTGTACCCTAATCCCTGGTGGTGTGATTTTCATTATCAGCTTTCTTCTTTTCCAAATCCGTTGATTTCTACAGGTTCTTTTATCTTGAACACAAACTACATTACAACAGACGTGGAGGATTATTGGCAGATAAGAGAAGAAACTGTTAAACATGATAATCTTCCTTCTTTGTTAAAAGAATTAAAAATTGTTTTAACAAATACTGTAGTTTATGATACCTATGAATTAAGACAATGCAAAGAAGTTAATAAAAATTTGAAAGTACCTGTCAGTGTATTAATAAAAAGTTGTGATAGCATTCCTTATCCAGCAGTATCTCCAGATATTATTTGGTTTTCTTATACTATAGAAGTAACTAATATTGTAACAACGCCTCGGATCATGCCGCTTTTGCCGACGTTTGGATATGTTTCTGTTGAGGATCAACGGTTTTGGTATCGGGATAAAACTCACTTTAGAGGATCAATACTTTACCCTTGCACAAATGAATGGGAGGTTGCTTTGGACAGTCCGAAAGTCATAGCTGCCGGTTCGCAGTCTCTCTATAAAAGAATTTCTGATAAACCTGCTAAAATCAGGTATTACATCAGTTTTACGTTACTTATATTAACAGCTCTTTTCTTTCCCATCCTGTTTCTTATAAAAAAGAAAAAATAACTAAAAATAATACGTATTATGAAAATACTGAATAAAAAGATAATCCATGCCTCACTGTGTCTGTTTTTAGTCACTGTCGGGGTATATGGAGGTAAGATATGTGTAGCGCGAGTGGGAGGCTGGAAATGTCCTGATCGTATAGAATCAGGAGAAGGTGCTGGTACTTTTTGTAGTATCCATACAATACCATTCCAGGACTGTGTAAATGGTGATAAACAATGCATAGTAAATACAGATATAACTAAGACTGTTGATGTTATAGTTGAGCATGGTCAGTGTGGGACATCTACTCTTGGACAAGGATTAAAGTGTATGAATCTTCAGTATGTAAAAACTTATAAATACATACGAGGATGCTATACTGTGGAATAATTCATCCCCAAACTACTCAATAGAGTTAACAATAAAATATGCTGTTGTGAACATCGGTTTACAACCTTTCTATGATTGAAGATAAAAACAATAATTGGAAATGGTTGATAGGGTGGGTATTCCCTTTGTTGGCGACAGTATGTTTTGTTTTCCTCAGCGGAGTTACATGGGAACATTTTTATTTTCCCTTGAGGGGCTCTGTTGTTCCCCGGATGCAGGCCGAAGCATTGATGCAGGGACATTTTGCCATCAGCGCTCATATCCAGGACATCCGATTCGATACCGCTTGGTACGGCGGCAGCGGAGTGCAGCAGGTCTGGGGTCTGGGAATGGCAATGTGGATCCTGCCCTTTGAGGGTGTCTCCCGACTGCTGGGCTGCGTCTCCTGCCCCGACATCATTCCTCTGCTCACATTGCTCTTCTGTCTGAGTCTGTACACCGCCTATACGGCGCGGATGCTGATCCAGAGCGGTTTCAGCCTGACGGGCACAGGTCTGTTTTGCACAATGATCCTGCTCTGTCCCGCGCTGGTCAATCTGCTGAACGGCAAAAAGCTGGTCTATGAGGTGACCTGTCTTTACGCGATGATCTTTGCCCTGCTGCTCCTGCTGGCCGTGATACGGTATCTGATCGGGCGGAGGCGTTTTGATTTTCTGCTGGGATGTGCTCTGGCCGGTTTTATCGCGCTGGTGCGTCCCACCTTTGGTATCTATGGCATGGCCGCCGGCATCCTCCTGAGCGGAACCGCTCTGCTCAGCTGGCGGAAGAGCGGCGGAACATATAAACAGCTTCTTTTCATTCTGTCAGGCTCCGTGGTGACACTGGCCGGATTTCTCTTCCTGGCCTGGAGCAACTGGGTACGGTTCGGAGCACCATTTGAATTCGGACACAATCTGAATTTCTCGGCAGGCAGCATCGTTTATCTGACCCGGTTCGGTCATCCCTGCGGTGAGGCAAGTCTCTGGGAGCTGGGACGGGAGCTTTTCTGCTGGGTCTTTATCCCGTGGGCTATCAAGGCCGGTCAGGCAGACATCCCGCGCTGGCGGGATATTTACCAGACGACCTTCGACCCCACCTATCTGGTGATCCTGGGGCTGATCTGCTGGCTGCTCTGGAAGAGCGGGCGTTCCCCGAAAGATGAAACAACCAACTGGAAACGGACACTGGCATGGGGACTGCTGATTTGGTTCGGGCTGACCTTTCCGGTGCTCTGCGTCTTCTATCTGAGCTTTGACACACTTTCCACGCGCTACATTCTGGACATGGGACCGGCATTCCTGGCGCTGACGCTCTGTCCGCTCTTTATCCCAAACCTCTCTCCCAAACTGACCGGATGGATCCAAAAAAGTTTCTATGTCTGGTGCCTTTTGCAGATTATCTGGGTTGCGGTTTTATATCCACATCTTACTCGATCATCAGCAGATGAGATTTGCTTTCGATGGGAGAAGAGGCCTTTTTTATCCCGGAAAAATTTTCAGGAAAGACTTCCGGCAAGCCACAGGAACTCAGCACATTCAATGGCAGTTATACACTGCAAAAACATCCTGTGACCTCCAATATAGAAGTAAATGGACGCGGCTGGGATATGGCAGATGGTGAGGCTGATTACATTGTTCAACTGCTGGTGGACAAGCCGCAGTATCTGGAGCTGCTGATCGGGCCGGAAGAGGCAGACCGGGAAGCGGTTTACCGGGCCAAGATCAACAATATCGAGCTGCCTCTGGAATACGTTCTCCCGGCTCCGACCGGAACCAACACCCTGAACGGGACCAACACGGCTTTCCTCGTCCGGTTCTCCATCCCGGAACCCATTCTGAGCCAGGATAATGACCAGCTGGTGAGCCTCTGTTTCACCCCGTCCTATCACGAAAAAGACCTGGAATGCACGCGCACCCTCTATCAGGTGCGCTGGCGCGACCCCGAACCGGCTCAATAAAAAGAACCCAATGATTCGACAGGATTCACAGGATTTGCGGAATTTGAATAGTTTTTTGCGTGGCCGACGTTCGGCTCTGTCGTCGCCTTCGGGACTTAAACAGAGGTTGATGTCGAGCAGGGATTTCGCTTCATCCCTGCCTGTAATCTGGCTGTCCTTTCAGGACTTTACAATGGAGACGCTGAGACGTGAAAACACAAAGACGCACGACCCGTGCGTCTCTACGTAACATCTTTATAATAAATATATTATCTGTGTTTATCCGTGTCCATCTGTGGTTCTTTTATAACACCTCTGTCACTCTGTGCGGATGCGGTATTTTACGCCATGTTCTGGACCATCTGGAGGAGTTCTTTCAGGCGGCCTTTGGTGGTCTTTTTGGTGAACTGGGGATAGCGTCCGTACACCATGATGGGGACACCATTGCGGGTGATGATGATCTTGTTCTCCTGGGATTCGATGGCGGAGATGTTTTTCTTGCCGGCGACGACGCGGATGCGGTGCACGTCGATCAGGTACTGGATGCGCGGCGGCTGTTTGCCGAAACGGTCTTTCAATTCCGCGCTGATGCCGTCCAGGGTGTCGAGTTCTTTGGCCTGAGCCAGCCGGCGGTAGATCTCCAGCCGCTGGACCGGGTCGCTGATGTAGGCAACGGGGATCAGCTGGCGTGAGTCATTGATGCCGCCGGGCAGTTTATCCTCATTTTCATCGGCCAGCAGAAAGTCCAGATCCACCTGGGTATCGAGCTGTTTGGAAGGCTGGACTCCTTTGAGCTTGTCAATGGAGGTCTGGAGCAGACGGCAGTAGAGGTCGAAGCCGATGGCCGAGATATGGCCGCTCTGTTCCGCGCCCAGAATGTTGCCCGCGCCGCGGATCTCCAGGTCGCGCATGGCGATCTTGAATCCGGAGCCGAGCCGTGAATACTGTTTGATGGCGGAGATGCGTTTGCGCGCATCGGCCAGCAGAGCACCGTGCCGGGGGATGAGCAGGTAGGCATAAGCCTGATTGCGGTAGCGGCCCACGCGTCCGCGCAGCTGGTAAAGCTCGCTCAGGCCGAACCGGTCCGCGCGGTCAATGATGATGGTGTTGGCGTTGGGGATGTCCAGACCGCTTTCGATGATGGTGGTGGAAAGAAGGATGTCCACCTCGCCGTTGACGAAGCTGGCCATCACCTTTTCCAGCTCTTCAGTCTCCATCTGGCCGTGGCCTACGGCGATCCGGGCATGGGGCACCAGTTCATGCAGCTTGCGCTCCATGGTCTCGATGGTAGTCACCCGGTTGTGGAGGAAAAAGACTTGTCCCTGGCGGTTGAGCTCGCGCTGGATAGCATCGCGGATGACCCGTTCATCATACTGGCAGACGGTGGTCTTGACCGGCAGACGTTCCTGGGGAGGTGTCTCGATGCAGCTCATGGCCTTGACTCCGGCCCGCGCCATATAGAGCGTGCGCGGGATGGGTGTGGCGGTCAGCGTCAGGACATCCGTCAGG
>JAEENR010000058.1 GCA_016283885.1 Verrucomicrobiota bacterium | reverse complement strand
CGATGGTCATGGGGGTATAGTGGAATTCCTCGCCATCGGTGGTCACTTCGATATTGTAGCGGACTTTGAACCCTTCGCAGAGCAGCTCTTTCAGGCAGTTCATCGTGGTCTTGCCCGGCGGCGGTGTCCATTCCGGATAGTGGAGGGTCTTGAAATCGAAATCCACATTGCAGCGTTCGGCGATGTCCAGCGTGTTGGCGATAGCGTCCGGCGTGTCTGCAAAGAGGGCTTTCATCTCCTCGGCGGAACGCAGATAGAACTGCTCCGGCGCGTAGGTCAGACGCTTGGGATCGTCTATCGTGGTCTGGGTGCCGATGCAGATCAGCACGTCATGCGCGTGCGAGTCTTCCTTGTTGATGTAGTGAACGTCGTTAGTGGCCACCAGCTTGACGTTCATTTCGCGGGCGATCTTGATCAGTTCGGCGTTGACTTTGAGCTGATCCGGGATGCCGTTCTGCTGGATCTCCAGATAGTAATGATCCGGCCCGAACAGATCCACATACCACTTGACCGCCTCGCGCGCTTCCTTCAGATTTCCGCTCAGGATCAGCTGGGGGATCTCTCCGGCCAGACAGGCCGACAGCGCGATGATGCCCTCGTGGTGGCGCTCCAGCAGTTCCTTGTCGATGCGCGGTTTGTAGTAGTAGCCTTCCATCCAGGCATCGGAGACCATGCGGATCAGGTTTTTGTAGCCGGTCTCGTTTTCGGCCAGCAGCACCAGGTGATTGTAATGGATCTTGCTGCCGATGCCCTGCGCCTTGCGGTCCAGACGGCTGCCGGGCGCCACATAAGCCTCGCAGCCGATGATGGCCTTGAAACCGGCGCTCTGTGCCATTTTGTAGAAATCCACCGCGCCGAACATGACCCCGTGATCAGTGATCGCCATCGCGGGGAATTCCAGTTCTTTGACGCGTTCGACCAGTTTATCCAGACGGCAGGCTCCATCCAGCAGGGAGAACTCCGTATGAACATGAAGATGTACAAAATCAGCAACAGCCATATCAACAATTTAAATAACAAAAAATGAGCGTCGGAGCGAGCAAATTCGGCCTTTCATCCGGTCTTTTCCCGGCTCCGTTCCCGGACAGGATGTCACATTCTCCGGCAGGGGAGAAAGGGCAAAGTTTGGGGACATTTCTAAGTTTTTGGGCTAGAGCTGGAAAAACCCCAGTTCACGGGTGTTTTCCCGGCGCTGATACCAGTCATTCAGAACCAGTTCCATGCGGTCCAGACGGAAGCTTCCGAAGTCCTGTTCGCGACAGGACTCCAAAGCCGAAAGAAAAGCGTCTGTATCTCTGAACGGACGGCGGAACCGGATGATGGTGGAATGCGCTGTCCGCAGGGTGTAGCGCTGATCCAGCGTCTGCCGCAGGGGAGAGTTCCTGAAAGCATCCCGCAGCCGGTCGCGGAACCGGTTCAGGGTGTCATCGTTAGGATACCCCTGGATCATGACGCAGCCGGGCGAGAGTGTGATGCCGCGGAAACGGATCCTGATGGGCGGCAGTCCGCGCAGTGTGTTTTGTATCAGCCGGATATAATCCTGAGGCACGATCTCTTCCAGAGTGAAACCGCTGCGGCAGGTGATGATGGAGAGCACGGTCAGGTGGATATCCTCATCGGGGTAATAGTATTGATCGGGCTCTAACCCTCTCAGCCGCTCCAGCATGGCATGGACGGCAGCTTTCACTTCCTGCGGCGGACGGGTCAGCAGGGTGATCCCCCGGCGGGTATCCTCCGGGGAGTCTATCAATTCATCTGTCTGAGGACCTTGTGAGCGGATAACGCCCAGAGAATCCACATACATCTGCCGGTAATGTTCGGCCAGGTTCATGTTCAGTTTTCAGATAAATCGCTCAATAAAGCTAACCGGACAAGGAAATAACATATTTTTCCCGTGAAAGCAATCCCCGAATCTTTCCCGCGGGCGGTTTGGGGTTGAACGGGGACGCCCGTTGGATTAAACTGCTTGTCGTAAACGGGATTATTTTCCGAAAATAACATGAATCAAATCACAAAATACTTACTGATCGCTGTCTGCGCGGCGGGTATCCTGCCGGCGCGGGCAGAGGAAACCGAACCGCCTTTTGATAAGTTATTGAAAATCACTCTTCCGGAGCTGAAAGCCTCCGATTCCGAAACGAACGCGCCCCCGGCCGGGCCGGTCATCCTGGAAATGATCTATGTGGAGCCGGGCACTTTTATGATGGGCGCGCCCAAAGAGGAACTGGGCAATAACGGTCAGGAACCTCAGCGGAAGGTGACCCTGACTCAGGGCTACTGGCTGGGCAAGTATGAAGTCACTCAGGCTCAGTATGAAGCCGTGATCGGACGCAACCCCTCTTTTTTCAAAGGCCGGAACCTGCCCGTGGAGTACGCCAACTGGAACGACGCGATGCGCTTCTGCCAGAAGCTGACCGAGCTGGAACGCGCCGCCGGCCATATCACGGAGGATTATGAATTCACACTGCCCACGGAAGCCCAGTGGGAATACGCCTGCCGAGCCGGGACGACGACAGCTCTCAACAACGGCAAAAATCTGACCAGTTACTATGTCTGTCCGAATATCGAGCCTTTGGCGCGGTACGGCTATTCCGAAAAAGCCTATTCCGGCACTCAGGAAGTCGGCTTGAAGGAGCCGAACGCCTGGGGCTTCTACGACATGCACGGCAATGTGTGGGAATGGTGCCGGGATTACTGGCAGCGGGAGGATATCTCCACCGAACCGGTGACCGATCCGACCGGTCCTGACAAAGGTTCAGAGCGGGTGATGCGCGGCGGCAGCTGGTAG
>JAEENR010000057.1 GCA_016283885.1 Verrucomicrobiota bacterium | reverse complement strand
GAATAGAGTCCTTTTGAGCTGAAAACGAAGATCCCCGGTGTGAAACAGCATCGGGGATTTTTTGTGTAAAAGAACCATGGATGAACATGGATAAGTTGTTATTCAATAATAAGTTGTACCGTAGAGACGCGAGTCTCGCGTCTCCGTCTGCATTTTTTATTTGCAAAAGGGGTAGGTATGGGGTAAATTAAAAGCGTTTGGGGTGCGCGAACACCCCAAACGGATGGACGGCCTATAACCGTCTAATTACCAGCAAAAAGCTGATAAATAGGGTGATTATTGCGAGTGCTACAATGTCTTCAGTAATCATTCTTTTTTTTTGTCACCGCCTTTCCTATAGGTATTCATTTTTCCCCAATCATTTTTGAAATTGGCTTCAATGTTCCCAGGAAAGGAATGACTAATGAAAACAAAGACTCAAGCACCGAGTTTTCACCCGCATCGAGTTGAGCTTACATCATTTGTTCTTCGTTATCAATATCTGTGCTGATCCGTGTCCATCCGTGGTTAACAAAAACAAAAAACCCGCGGGATCCCGCGGGCTTGTTTTTCGCAAACAGAAGATTAACGTTTGCTGTATTGGAAACGCTTGCGTGCGCCGGGGTGACCGTATTTCTTGCGTTCCTTCATACGAGGATCGCGAGTGAGGAAACCTTCGGCTTTGAGAAGCGGACGGAAAGTGTTGTCCACTTCGAGCAGAGCGCGGGCAATACCGTGGCGGATGGCTTCAGCCTGACCGCTCAGACCGCCGCCGCGGACGTTCACAAAAACGTCGTACTTGGACAGAGTCTCAGTGCAGGAGAGAGCCTGGGTCACCAGATTGCGGAGATTATCCAGAGGGAAATACTCCTTGTACTGGCGGCCGTTGACGGTGATGTTGCCGGAACCGATGCTCATTCTAACGCGGGCGACAGCCGTCTTTCTGCGGCCGGTACCCAAGAAATCAGTATTTTCAGACATATTCTATCTCCTTATTTGGCAGGGGTTAATGTTGAAGGCTTCTGAGCGGTGTGCGGATGCTCCGGACCGCTGTAGATCTTCAGCTTGGTGATGAGTTTCTTCCCCATGCGGTTCTGGGGCAGCATCCCCTTGACCGCATGCCAGATAATCCACTCAGGTTTGGTCTGACGCAGCTTTTTGAGCTTGCGGAAGCTCTCGCCGCCTCTCCATCCGGAGTAGAACATGTATGTTTTTTCGTCTTCTTTCTTACCGGTTACGATCATCTTCTCGGCGTTGATCACGACCACGAAGTCGCCCGTATCCAGGTGCGGGGTATAGATCGCTTTGTTGCGACCCCGGAGTATGTTTGCGATCTGCACGGCCAGGCGGCCCAGCACGACACCACTGGCGTCGATGACCTGCCACTTGCGCTGCTGCAGATAGTCTTTCGGCATGAATGTCTTATTCATTCTTTGATATAAACAGACAACTCTTCCCCCTTGATGAAAAGGAGTTTAAGAAGTCTGACCGGTGCTTTTGTTTGATTTGTCGCGCCGGATTTTGTTTTACCACAACGCTTCACGGAAACCGTAAAGCAACTTCTTGCTGAACAGGATGTTGCCATCCGCCAGCACCTTTCGGAGATACGACCCTCTTTCACAAATCGGAGAGACACCGCACAGGGGCTCTCCCGCAGGGAGCCGAACCTCACCGCGCGCATTCTACATCATATCGGCTGAGAAGCAAGAGGATAATCGCGAAGATTGAATAAAAAAGTATTGACGCGGGAAAAGAAGAGAGTAAATTAGATGCGAAACAGCGGTTTCGGAACTGATGGTTTCTGAAACGGTGGTTTCGGAAAGGTTTGCTATGATTTTTTTTGATCGTTCAGAAGAGATGGATTCTCTGCGCCGGATACGCGGCCTGTCGGAAAAGCAGGCTCAGTTCACTGTTGTCACCGGTAGAAGACGTATTGGAAAAACCTCTTTAGTCCGCAAGGCTTACGAAGAGGATGATCTGGTCTATTTCTTTGTGGGACGCAAGTCGGAACCGGATCTGTGCGAGGATTTCTGCCGGGAGATCGGGGAGAAGCTGCCCGGTACTTTGATAGGCCGGGTAGATCGGTTCGCGGATATTTTCGAGCTGCTGATGAAGCTCTCCTGTCAGCGTCAGATCACCCTGTTTATTGATGAATTCCAAGAGTTTTTTCGGGTCAACAAGTCTGTTTACAGTGATATGCAGCGCTTGTGGGATCTTTACAAAGACCGCTCCCGTATGAATCTGATCGTGTGCGGTTCCATCTATTCGCTGATGGATAAGATATTCAAAGACAAGAAAGAACCTCTGTTTGGCCGCGTGACGCAGTTTATCGGTGTCTATCCGTTCAGGACCCGTGTACTCAAGGAGATATTGAAATACTACTCACCGGGATACACACCGGAGGATCTGCTGGCTCTTTACAGCTTTACGGGCGGAGTGCCGAAATATGTGGAATTGCTGATGGATTCCGGGATGACGAGCAGGGCGCAGATGCTGGACGCGATCGTGAGGCGGGATTCCGTTTTTATTGACGAGGGCAAAGCGATCCTGATCGAGGAATTCGGCAAAGATTACGGCGTTTATTTTTCCATCTTGTCCGCGATCGCCCGCGGAAAGAATACCCGTGCCGAGATCGAGGACCTGGTCGGACGGGAGATCGGCGGCTATCTGACCCGGCTGGAAAAGGATTACACACTGATCTCTAAACGGCAGCCGCTCTTTACCAAAAGCGAAACCAAACATGT
>JAEENR010000056.1 GCA_016283885.1 Verrucomicrobiota bacterium | reverse complement strand
AGGAAAGATATTGGTGCTGGGCTCGCTGGCTAAAACGACCTGAGTGTCTGAAATCACGTTTGTTGCTACGATCAGACCATAAGTTACATTCGTCATACCACCGCAACATCAAAGCTGGTGATATAGTTTGTTGAAGAACTGTTAGTTACAACAGTCACAGCTATATTTGTCAGCCAGGGCAGATCATTTCCGGTCTGACCGCTCCGGAGAGGAGGTGTCACTATGGAACTTCTGCTTGCGGAGCTGGGTAACTCCACATAGTTCACATCACGGTCATCCATAAGGAAAACACCGTTGCCCAGATCCCAGAAGGGAACTTCGTAAATATTGGCCGGTAAAGGAGGCCATTCCTCACCAAATTGGGCAGAATAGAAAAGCCCCACAGAAGGAGAATCCTCCGGAGCGATTTGAACGGAATTCGTTTCCAATTCCGCGATCAATGCTTCCAGATAAGAAAAATGAGAGCTTTGAGCCAGAGAATGATACCCGTAAGCTAAAGCCAAACCAAGAGTTGCCGCTAAACCTGATTTAATCAGATTTCCTGTATATATGGTAGAATTTTTTCTCACAAACATTACTTGCAGGGCGGAAACTGTTTGGATTGTAATCTAGCTAAGTAAAAAATCAAGTAAAATTTTAAAAAATTTTTAAAATCATTCTTAACTCAATCATGTTGAATATAATGTAAAAATATAAAAATTATGCGGTATCCATTCCCTGACGCGATTTTTGTTTTAATCGTTTCCAAAACATTTCAAAAAATCCAATCATTGTCAGAAAAGGTATTTTCTGCAATACTTTGGGTGGTTCTGTCAGCAGACGGACAGAACATCAAAAGTATCGTTTATGGGGTTTGGAGAGCTGTCAGGCGCGATCATATTGTTGGCTTTGCTGGGACTGGGATTTTATTGCTCGCTGGCAGAGACGGCGATCTTTGCGCTGAAGGGTGCCCATATACAGAAAATCCGGAAAAAGGATCCCAAGCGCACGGAATCTATCGTAAGCTTTCTGAATAATTCCAAAGAGACGCTGTCGAGTCTAACTTTTTTCAATAATGTGGCTAATTTCGGCGTGGCGGCGACATCGCTGTGCATGATCCTGAATCACTATAATCATCATCACTGGGTGCTTTTATCGCTGGTGGTGATGATCGTAGGATGCGAGATCCTTCCCAAAACAGTGGCGATCCGGCATCCGGAGATCTGGTCGCTGAAGGTCGTGTCTCTCTTGAAGTTACTTACTTTTCTGACCTCGCCTTTTCTGGGGAAGCAGAGACAGCGGATACTGTCCCAGAAGGAGGATCCGGATCTCTCCGGCACTCTGACCCCCAAGCTCTCTATTGCTGAATATCAGGAGCTGCTGGAGCTGGCCTGTCTGCAGGGCGGCATGAAGCGTGAAGAAAAGAATCTCATTATGCGCATCATCTCGCTGGATCTGAAGACGGCCAAGGACTGCATGAAACTGCGCTCGCAGATAGATTGTGTTCCCCACGATGCCAGTTATGATGAAATGGTGAGCTTCGCCCGTGAGTATCCCCACCGTTTTCTGCCCATGTATGACGAAGAGACCAATGATATTCATGGGGTTTTGAATGTCAGAGAGTTATTGATCCTGCCCAGAGAGAAATACGAGGATGCCATCCACATCCTCCCCAGCGTTCCCGACAGCATGAATCTGCTTCAGCTGCTGAAGAATCTGCAGGCTCAGCCCATCAAAATGTTCGCCGTGCGGGATGAATTCGGGGAATTTGCCGGCATCCTGACGCTGGAAGACATTCTGGAGGAAGTAATCGGCGATATCCGCAGTGAAGATGAAGAAAACAGCGGTTATATCGAACAGGAAGCCGTCAACAAATGGAAAGTCAGCGGTTCACTGCCCGTTGAGGAGCTGATGACGATCTGCCCGGATATCAAAGTGCCGGAGCATATCCAGACGGCCGCCGGGCTTTTGCTCAACTCGCTGGAGATCCTGCCTCAGCCCGGACAATCCGTGCGCTATGGCAGTTATCTGCTGACGGCTGTATCCACAGAGTTTGCCCGTATCCGGGAGGTCCGCATCACCCGGCTGCCGGCCGGCATTTCGGGAAAGGCTCTCAACCTCATTAAGAAACAGGAGGCGTTATGAGTCCGGTCCTGATCGCTTTCATACTGTTCCTCACCTTGTCCGCCGCCTTTCTCTTTTCGGGAATGGAAACCGGGATGCTGGCGATCAATCCGCTTATTCTTCACCGCAAAGCACGCGAAGGAAAGAGATCCGCGCAGAAACTGCTGCATTACCTGAAAAAGCCGGAAATGTTCCTGTGGACGAATCTTGTCGGCGGAACGACCGCCAATTTTATTTCGGCCTGCATCCTGACCAAGATCACGCACCAGCACTTCTGGAAGAACAATCCTGAGCTTTTCATAGGATGTTTGATCCTGTGCATGATCGGGCTTTTCGCGCTGGTGGATCTGCTGCCCAAGATCATTTTCCACCGGAAGCCTATTTTTTTCTGCTCTGTGACTCTGCCCTTTTTCCGTGTGGCGTATGTCCTGCTCTATCCGCTGATCAGCGCCGCTATCAAGCTGGTCGCTATGATCTTCTGGCACTCCAAAGAACCGTATTATCAGAGAATGCTCTCCAACCGGGCGGAACTGCGCCGCCTGATGGAAAACAGCGATCCGGACATCACAGCAGAGGAGCGTTTCATGATCAGCAATGTGATGGATTTCTTCGACAAAACGGTGCGCGATCTGCTCATCGCGATGGAAAATGTGAACTGCCTTCCCGCCGCGACGACCTTGGCGGAAGCGAAAGCGTTTTCGTGCAAAAACAATTCCACGCATATTCCCATTTGTGAGTTCAATTCCAAAGGGAAACGGCATACTCTGGGAATACTTTCGATCAAGATGGCGCTTCTTCTGGATGAAAGCAAAAATGAATGTCCGGTCACCGATTTCATCCAGCCGCCCGTGACAGTGGGATCGGATCTGCATTTGAAGGAGGCTCTCAGAAAACTGCAAAAGACCGGGCAGCGCATGGCCGTAGTCATTGACGGGAACGGGACAGAGCTGGGGATCATCACGCTGAGAGATGTGCTCGGCGCTGTTTTTGGACAAACGAATCTATAGTGACATGATGCTCTTCCCCCTCTTAGCCGATATTATCACGACCACACCCGATGCGGAAACGATCGCAATAGAAATAGTGTCTGAGGTGGGGCGCGGACTGGAATGGTATATCCTGATCCTGTTCAAGTTCGCCGCGGTTTTTCTGCTCATCGCGATGAACGCGTTCTTTGTCGCCGCGGAATTTGCCATCGTCAAGGTGCGTGAAACTCAGCTGGAACCGCTGATCAAAGCCGGAGACAAGCGGGCCAAAACCGCGAAATTCATCATCCACCATATCAATCCGTTCCTGAATACGACCCAGGTGGGTGTAACGCTGGCCAGTCTGGGACTGGGCTGGATCGGCGAGCCGGTTTTTGCCGCCGTACTGGAACCGGTCATGGAACTGTTCAATATCCAAAACGCGGCACTGACCCACACGATCGCCTTCGCGGTGGGGTTCACCATCATTACTTTTCTGCACATCATCCTGGGTGAATGCACACCCAAGACGATCTCCATTTCCAAGCCGATGGAGAGTACGCTTTTTATCTCCAGGCCGCTACGCTGGTTTTACACGATTTTTTACCCGGTCATCTGGCTGCTGAACGAATCCTCTATCTGGATGCTCAAGAAGCTGGGGTTCAGCAGTGTGGATGAAACCGAAAACGCTCACTCCGAGGAGGAGCTGAAACTGCTGCTGGCCGGGGATGACCGCAAAACGCCCGCCGGACGCAATATCGTTCTCAACGCCATTGATCTGAAGCACCGGCTCGCGCGCGAGGTCATGACTCCGCTGGGAAACATTGTGGAATTCAGCACAGAGGATTCTATCGAGAAAGCGATCAGCATCGCGGAATCTTCCCGCCGTTCCCGGTTCCCGCTGTGTGTCCAGGGCGATCTGGATCAGATACTGGGGGTGATCCATATCAAGGATCTCTATGCCATGCGCAACAAAGTCAGGAGCGTATCCGAGCTGAAACCTTTTCTGAAAAAAGCGCTCTTTATCCCGGAAACCGCACATCTGGAAAAACTGCTCTTCCGCCTGCTGGATGCCAAAACGCATTTCGCCGTGGTGGTGGATGAATACGGCGGGACCATCGGCATCGTCACGATGGAGAACATACTGGAGGAATTAGTCGGCCAGATACAGGACGAATTTGACAAGGAAAATTATCTGATCCAAAAAATCGGAGAAGATGAGTGGGTACTGGCCGGGATCACGCCGATCCACCAGCTGGAGGAGATCATTTCCCGGCCTTGCGAGATCGAGAATGCCGCCACCGTAGGCGGTTTGGTCACCGAAATGCTTTCAGAAGTCCCGGCGGCAGGACAAACTGTCGCCCTGGGCGAATGGGTACTCACCGTCCAAAAAGTGGAACCCGGCAAGCGAGTGGAAACTCTCATACTCAAACGCATAGAACCTGACAAAAGAGAAGAATCATGATCAGCAGAAGTCAATTAAAAGATGTCACCCGGATCGTCATCAAGCTGGGGACAGGCGTCATCACCAATTCCGACAAGCATCCCGATCTGCCCCGGATGGTTCATCTGGCCAGCCAGGTGAACGATCTGCGCAGTATGGGCAAGGAAGTGATCATCGTCTCATCCGGCGCGGTGGCAGCGGGCCGTCATGTGCTGGGATTTAAAAGAAAACCTTCCGAGCTGGCCGATCTGCAGGCCTGCGCCGCCGTGGGGCAATGCAGCCTGATGTCCATTTATCAAAAGCTGTTTTCCATTTACAAAATCAACATCGCGCAGGTGCTGCTGACTCATGACGATCTGGAAGATCATGACCGCTATCTGAATGTGCGCAGCACGCTGCAGTCGCTCATCCGGTACGGCATTGTGCCCATCATCAATGAGAATGACACGGTCTCGGTGGAGGAACTGAAGTTCGGCGACAACGACCGTCTGAGCGCGCTGGTGGCTTCCCTGCTGCCGGCGGATCTGCTGATCCTTTTAACAACGATAGATGGTTTGATGCAGGACTTTGGTCAGCCGACCCAGAAGCTGATCACCAATGTGGAAAAGATAGACGACACGATCCGTCTGCTGGCCTCCGGCACCCGCAGCGACACGGCTGTGGGCGGGATGAAAACCAAGATCATGGCCGCAGAGATCGCTGCTCGTTCCTGCATCCCGATGCTGATCGCTGACGGACGCAAACGGGAGATCCTGCCCCACTTGATACAGGGAGATGAGATCGGGACTCTCTTCCAGCCTGATCAGGATTTTCTGCCGGGACGCAAGCGCTGGATCGCTTTCTGCCACTATCCCAAAGGATCTCTGACCGTGGATCAGGGAGCGCATGATGCCCTGGTGCAGCGCGGCAAAAGTCTTCTGCTGCCCGGCATCAAATCGGTGCAGGGCGATTTTGAGGAAGGCGACGTGGTCAGCATCAGGGATGAACGGAACCGCGAGTTCGCCCGCGGCATGGTCGAAATATCCTCCACCCGGCTGAAGCTGAATGAACACCCTTCCGACGAAGTCATCCACCGCAACAATCTGGTTATACTTTGATCATTATGGAAAATAAGAACGATCTTCAGGATATCGAAAATCTTTTGCGGATCATGGCCCGTCTGCGCTCGCCCGATGGATGTCCGTGGGACCGGGAGCAGAACCATCAGACCATCGCCCCCGATCTGCTGGAGGAATCCGCCGAACTGCTGGAAGCCATTGAGACACACGATGACGAAGGGATGCTGGAGGAGCTGGGCGACCTGCTGCTGCAAATCGTCTTTCACTCTCAGCTGGCCCGCGAACGGAACGCGTTCGACTTTCACGATGTGGTCCGCGTACTCAGCGAAAAGCTGATCCGCCGCCATCCTCATGTTTTCGGCAACTCCAACGCGAAGGATATCGATGTCATCTGGGAGCAGTGGGAACGCATCAAGAAGGAGGAAAAATCCGGAACGGATCATGAACGCAAGTCCGCACTGGACGGCATTCCTCCCACTCTCACCGCCCTGATGCGCGCGCAGAAGCTCTTCAAAAAGGCAAACAAGGCCAAACTGCTGGATCCGGAGGAGATCCCTTCCGCCGATGCCATGACGCAGGAGCAGATAACCGATGAGCTTTGCCGGATCGCCCGGATCGCCCAGCTGAACGGATGGGACGCGGAATCTCTGCTACGCAATGAAACACGCCGTCTGGAAGACGATTACCGCCGCCGCGAAGCCTCCGGCCGCAAATAGTTTTACACCCGATGTCCTCCTCGTATTATACCCCCGGCAAAGAACGCGCTTCCAAGGTCTGCCAGCTTTTTCAGCGGATCGCCGGGCGGTATGATCTGATCAACGACATCCAAAGTCTGGGGATGCACCGGCTGTGGAAACGCAGTCTGGTGCGCCGGGCAGCGAGCCATTCTTCCGCCGGGAATCAGTATCCCGCGCTGGCTCTGGATCTCTGCTGCGGCACGGGCGACATCGCTCTGGCGCTGGCACGGCACGGATTCCAAGTGCACGGGGTGGATTTCAGTGAAAAAATGCTGGAGATCGCCCGTGAACGCACTCCCGGTGCACTGGCCGGGCGGATCCGCTGGTCGTGTCAGGATGTGCTTGCTTTGTCCGAACCGGACGGCTCTTACGACCTGATCACCTGCGCCTACGGTCTGCGTAATCTGGCCGATATCCCGGCCGCCATCGCGCTGATGCTCCGGCTGCTCAAGCCCGGCGGACAGCTGCTGATCCTGGAATTCGGCAAACCGGAAAACCCGCTCCTCAAAACCTTGTTCCGCCTCTATCTGAAAATGGTGGTCCCGCTCTTTGGTCTGATCTTCTGCCGCGACGCGCGCGCTTACTCCTACATCCTCGACTCGCTGGATCACTACCCGGCACAGCGCGGCATTGATGAACTCCTCCGCCGTCAGGGCTTCATCCAGACCTCCTGGCAGAACATCATCGGCGGCACCATGTCCCTCAGCACCGCCTTCAAGAGGCAGTAAAATATCGCTGTTATCTGTGACCGTACCGGGTTATGAGAGAATAGCCATGCGTTGAGCACAGCATCCCCCCAAAAAACAACAATATAAAACCTCACACTTATCTGTGTTGTTGGTGTGTATCCGCGGTTCTTTCAAAAAAACAGACCGAGATCTTTTTAACAGACCTCGGTCTTTTTCTCGAAAGGAGGATGCCCTCACGGGGAGAGCATCCATCCATCAAGTGTTATCGGACTACTTCGTCAGACGATAGAAGCCGGCGGCTTCCGTCATCGGGACAGAGCACTGATAGGCACCGCCCACCAGTTCGCCCTTGAGTATGGTCCAGTTGGCACTGTCGGCTGTCGGGGCCACTTCCAGGCTTGCGCCGGAGGCAGCATCCCAACGGAGTACCAGATTGTCACCTTCGATGCTGTAGCTCAGCTCCAGATCAGTGACCGGAGGCACATCACCGCCAACGAAGGTCACATTGCTGAAGTAACCGCAGGCATCGGAGCTCTCTGTCGTATGAGAGGTCACCCACATACCCACATACAGCGGCAGGCTTGAGCCCATAGCTCCATCCGCCCAGCCATTGGTGATGGTCTCGGTGAACAGAGTCCAGTCTTTACCGTCCATGCTGTAGTAGCAGGAGATGACTCCGCCTACACGTTCGATACGCTGCCAGT
>JAEENR010000008.1 GCA_016283885.1 Verrucomicrobiota bacterium | reverse complement strand
AAGTTTAGATTCGTCAGGTCCCTCGACTATCAAAAGTATAGAACTCATTCTTGAAAGGCTCCATTAACATACATTTTTTCCAAATTATGACCTTCTCTAATTTCTTTATCTGTAGCATCACAGAGACTGGTTATCTTTCCCGGAGTCATAATGAAACAACAATCCGGGCGAGTCAGTTCATTTTTCATGAGATAAGTGTTATGAGTAGTCAAAACACTTTGAAAGCCATTTGCATTGTTTAACTCCTTAACAATATTTTCTGCCGATTCATAATGAAAAAAAGCATCAAACTCATCTATGAACAAAAAACTTATCTTTGAAAAAGCGGAAATATTCCATGTATAGAACAGAAATAATGCCTTGGTACCAGTAGATGCCACCGAGTTAAAAGGAGCTTTATTGTTATTGTGATAGACAGCAAGAAGTTCCTCTCTGCCATTGATATTCTCAAATTTTAAATTGTAATCCATTCCATTCTTCTTAAGAAATGAATTAAACTCTTCTAGTTTATTATTTTTAAACAATATATCCGTCAAAGTATTTCCACCGTTAGTAAATCCTGAATAATTATTTCCATCTGATAAACTTCTATACCATAACATATTTTCACAAAACTGGAAAATTTTTGTCAATAGTGGATTCGTATTTGTCGGGGTATTTCTATAGATGTACTTTAAAACAGAAAGTTTATTGTCGCTTATGCTAATATTCAAATTAGCTTTCAGGTCTTCACTTATGTACTGTTTTTTTATATCAAAATAATTGTAATCCAGCTCATCTTTTCCATTAATCTTTAGCTTTTCATATACCAATTCATCCTGACTATGTTTCGCATATTCATAAATAACTTCATTCTTATCAAATTGGAAGTGAAAGACAAAAATGGCAGGATCTTCTGGATGATTCAAATTACAGTAATTGACAAGATAGCTGGGAGCTATTTTTTCCTTATCTGTTAAGTGTGAAACAATGTCAAATAAAGCAATTCCAAGGTTACTTTTACCTATACCGTTTTTACCATAAATAATTGCTTTATTGACAATACCATTTCTAATCAGATGCTTATTAAATTCATAATCTCTTGCATCTAAATTAAAAACAAATCTTTTTTCAAAACACTTAAAATTTTCAACCTCAAATCGCTTCAGCATAAAAAACCTTCCGTATATGCCCTATATCTTAGAAGATATCCACAAGATTCTATAATTTACTAACTTAGTTGGTCAATTCTATTCCGTAAAAAAATTACGGAAACATTGTCATGTTCTCTCTTTCTTTGCAAAATCCGGGGCTTTGTTAGTAAACGAATTCTGCATGAACTGGTCGTCGATGTGGATATAGTGACGGTAGAGAACCTCGACTGTTTTAGCGCCCAGCACCTTTTGGAGTACCTCTATACTGACACCGGATCGTAAGGCTGCCACGACAAAAGAGCCGCGGAAACTATGCCATCCTCTTAGAGAAGCTGAATGAATTCGTTTTTGGCGCGTTGGCAACATAATCTCATTTTTCCCGTACCGCAGTGCATAAAGAATTTTGCGCAAGCGATCTATCAAATGATCGGCATTAGTCATGTAAATTTTAGCAGCATCTGGCAAAACATAGATATCTTTCTTTTTTGCAAGTCCTTGCAGGCGATTCAACTCCTCTTGGAGAAGGGGCCACATCCCTAGTATAACATCACCACCGGTTTTATGGGTTGTCAAGGTAATCAAATTCCGTCTGAAATTAACACTTTCCCATTTGAGTAAGCAAATATCCTTTAGGCGCAATCCGGTACAGGAAGCTATCACGGCCATAGAATAAATCAAAGGGTCGACTTCTTTTGAAAGATCGAGGATTTGTTCGATTTCTTCCGAGGTAAAAATCTCTCTGGGCTGGGCATCATTTTCAACACGTTTGCTTAATTTGGCCACAAAATCTTTCACAGAGCCAAAGCTACAAAATTCGCGAAAAATGCGCTTTAACTGCCGAATATGCTCGTTATAAGTGCGATTTGCGGGATGTCTTGCATCCACAGCATCGAGGTAAGATTGGATTTGTTTTTCGGTAACAGCCTCCAAAGTTTTAGCAGAGCTAACGTACTGAACGAACTGTCGCACGATTGTCAAAACATTTTTAAGATGTTCTGGGCCACATTTATTTTTGATGAGCGTTTCGACTTTTCCTTCCAAAGATCTCAAGGAGCAACCTTCCAAACTGACACCGTATTTCTTTTTTAAGAGGCCGATAGCGACTTGGGCCTGGAGTTTATTATACTCGTCTTTGGAGGCCATATTTTCGATCATCTTTTTTCGTTCTTCGAGCAGCTTCAAAGCCTTGGCTTTTGAGGCTTGAAACAACTCGTCGCCCTGGGGCATAATGAGGTCGGGCAATCGGCCCTCCACTGGGGTAAGTTTTTCCCAATAGCAAACATTATTTAAGAAAAACCAACCCTGCCAAACGGCGCCATTTCTTAGTCTGCGAACCCGTACATTCACGGTGTGAATTCTAAAAAATAAAAAATAAAAGGCAACAAAAAACCTTGCCAAAAACCTTGCCACGCCATTTTTAAAACCACAAAAAGCAGGGATATTTTTTCAACATAGGGAGTAAAAAAAATGAAAAAAGTGCAAAAAAAAGGCTCAGAATGCGCAAAAATTTACGATTTAAATGAAAAAATTTTTATATTTAATATCAATTTTATAATCAAATAGTTAAACATAAAAAACAGGGGAATAATTTTTATATAAACAAAAAAATAGTTGCAAAATTGCCGTTAATGTTATAAAGTATACGTCGTTGGGTAGCGCGAGTAGCTCAATTGGATAGAGCGCTAGCCTCCGGAGCTAGAGGTTAAGGGTTCGACCCCCTTCTCGCGTACCACTTGTTCCATGCCAGGCCGTGGGATAATCGACTATATCCCCCCTTACCTCCACGGACCTTTTACACATGTTATCATGAAACACATTGAAACTATCAGGGAAATGCAGGAGCTGGCCAAGGAATGGAAACGCTCCGGGATCAGTGTTGCCCTTGTTCCTACGATGGGAGCCCTTCATGCGGGGCATCTCAGTCTTATCAAACGTGCGCGTCAAGCTGTCTCTTCCTCCGGGAAAGTGGTTGTCAGCGTTTATGTGAATCCGATCCAGTTTGCTCCTAATGAGGATTTTTCAAAGTATCCCAGAGATCTGCAAAACGATTTGAGACTCTGCGAAGAGACAGGCGCTGACGCGGTCTTTTCCCCTTCTGATCAAGTAATGTATCCCTATAAGAGCGAGGAAAATGCGCCCGCTCTGCGTGAAAGCACTTATGTTTGCGAGGGATTTCTGTCCCAATCGATGGAAGGCATCACCCGCCCGACCCATTTCCGAGGCGTGACCACTGTTGTCAACAAGCTCTTCAACATCACGTTACCTGATTACGCGGTCTTTGGTGCCAAGGATTTCCAGCAGGCCGCCATCATCAAGCGAATGGTTCGCGATCTGAATATCCCCGTAGAGATCATCACCGCACCCATCGTGCGCGAAGCCGATGGTCTGGCTCTGAGTTCCCGCAACCGTTATCTTTCTCCGGATGAACGGACTCAGGCTCTTTGTCTGTCCCAAGCGATCGCCCTGGCACAGCAAAAAGTCGCACAAGCGTTACAGGACACGCAAAGTTTGAAAGCGGATTTAAAGGTCTTTATTGAGAAAAATCCGAGCGCCCAGGTGGATTATATCGAGTTTTTTGATCCGGAGACTCTGGCTCCTGTAGCTGAAGTCAAGCATGGTGTTCAAATCGCTTTGGCTGTTCGGGTGGGCAAGACTCGTCTGATCGATAACGCGGCTCTGTAACTTTTTATTTTCTGTTCAACATGTCCGATCATAAATTTGATTATCTGGTTTTAGGCAGCGGTGTTGCCGGCTTATTTTTCGCGCTGAAAGCCGCCAAGAACGGCAGGGTCGCGATCATCACTAAAAAAGCGCGGGCCGATTCCAACACCAATCAGGCTCAAGGCGGTATCGCGGCGGTAACCTCAAAAGAGGACACCTTCGAGATGCACATCCGGGATACTTTGATCGCCGGCGCAGGTCTGTGTGATGAAAGTGTCGTGCGCACCATCGTGACTGAGGGCCCCAGCCGCATCGCGGATCTGATTTCTTACGGAACGCCTTTCACCCAGCGGACGATCCCCGGAACAGACGGTTCCCGCGAGCTGGATCTGGGGCGTGAAGGCGGTCACTCCAAGCGCCGCATCCTCCATGCCGGGGATATTACCGGACATGAGGTGGAAACCACCCTGTTGAATGCGGCTTCTCAGGAAAAGAATATCCAGTTTTTTGAGCATCATTTCGCCATTGACCTGATTTTGACGGATAAGAGACGCTGCGTCGGCGTTTATGTCCTGGATGCGAATTCTCACAAAGTCACGACTTTTGAGGCAAAACACGTCATCCTGGCTACCGGCGGCTGCGGCAAGGTCTATCTTTACACGACCAATCCCTATATCGCGACCGGTGACGGTCTGGCAATGGCGTGGCGTGCGGGCGCAACCATTTCCAACATGGAATTCATCCAATTCCATCCCACCTGTTTTTATGATCCCAAGGGCGGCTCTTTCCTCATCAGCGAAGCCGTCCGCGGCGAAGGCGCTGTCCTCAAGAATCTGGACGGGACTGAATTCATGCAGAATTACGATCCCCGTCTTTCTCTGGCTCCCAGAGATATCGTGGCGCGTGCCATCGATAAAGAAATGAAGAAAAACGGCACGGATCACGTCTGTCTGGATATCACCCACAAGTCCGCCCGTTTCCTCATGGAGCGCTTCCCCAACATTTACCAGCACTGCTATGACCGCGGTGTGGATATGACCAAAGAGCCCATCCCGGTCGTCCCGGCGGCGCATTACCAGTGCGGCGGTGTCAAAACCGACATCAACGGACGCACTTCGATCCCCGGTCTGTATGCCATCGGCGAGGTCGCCTGCACCGGTCTGCACGGAGCCAACCGTCTGGCCAGCAATTCCTTGCTGGAAGCGGTCGTCCTGGCTCAGAGGGTCGCGGACTACACGGCCAATGAATCGGTCGAGCTGACCGATTTCCAGATTCCGGCTTGGCAGTCCGGCAACGCCCAGAACGCGGACGAACTGGTCGTGCTCAACCACAACTGGGACGAGATCCGCCGTCTGATGTGGGATTATGTCGGCATCGTGCGCACCACCCGTCGTCTGCAGCGCGCCAAAACTCGCATCGAAAACATCATCGAGGAGATCCGGGAATACTACTGGGATTTCACGGTGACCAAAG
>JAEENR010000055.1 GCA_016283885.1 Verrucomicrobiota bacterium | reverse complement strand
CGATGCTCACAACAGGATAATAGTCCTTGATGAGATTGGGGAGTACGGGATTCATGTTGGTTCCTTTGTAACCGATGATGCTCGCTTTTCCGTTAGAGACAGTGTATTCAAAACCGTCTTCAGTGATCAGGTTATGAACGATGTTGTCCACATTGATAAGACCGCCTGTAGAACATTTCTTGCTGAAAGCGGCCACAGGATCAACGCCATTCAGGATCCTGTTCTTGATTTGCAGATAGGTGTCATCCGGATGTGCCGCGATACACAGAGCGGTAGCGCCCGCCACAAAAGGACAGGCCATAGAGGTGCCGCTCAGGGACTCATAAGCGTCATTATCATAAGAGTCACCTACTTGTTTAAGAGCTGTGGACCAGATATCACTGCCGGGAGCAAACAAATGCACAGATTTTTTGCCGTAGTTTGAGAAATAGCTGACTTTGTTTCTATCGTCACAGCTGCCCACAGAAATGATATTATCCAATTCCAGACAGTAGCTAGCAGGATAACTGGGAGTTGTATCATTATTAGTGGTCTCATTGCCTGCGGCGGCTACGATGATGATGCCCGCTCTTTGACACGCGGCATATTCATCGTATGCAATCTGAGAATATCCTCCACCGCCCAAGCTCATATTGATCACATTGGCACCATGTTCGCGAGCATAGCGGACACCATTCACGATATCGACTGAAGAACCTTTGCCATCTGCTCCCATGACCTTGAGAGCCATGATTTGGGTTTTCCAGGTAACGCCGGCCACACCTAAGGAATTATTGCCGCTGGCACCGATGGTTCCAGCAACGTGTGTTCCGTGACGGTTGTCATCCATAGGATCACCTATCGGATCTTTGGTAGTAAAATTAGCACCATGAACGTCATCCACGATACCGTTGCCGTCATCATCAATGCCGTTGTCGGGGATCTCATTGGGGTTGACCCACATATTATCAACGAGATCAAAGTGGTTATATTGAACACCAGAGTCCACGACAGCAACGATCACATCGGGAGCGTCCGTGATGGTATCCCATGCGGCAGTCGCGTGGGTATTCTTGAAGCTGTAGCAATGATCTGGTACAGAGAAAGAAGGATCATTGGGGATCTTGGCGATCGTGTAGTAATAATCCGGTTCGGCCCAGAGAACAAGACCGCTCTTCATGTATTCGCGGATCTTTTCATGAACATCAATAAGCGGGCTGAATTCAACAACTTGCCATGTATAATTACCGGCTTTCATCAGACGGGCGGATTGGACTCCCTGAGTCTTATTGAAATTATCCAGTCTGGCGGAAGCTACTCCGGATTTGAGTTTTACCAGAACACGGCCCGGAACATAATTGGTAGTTGCCGCGTTTGCCTGGCTGCAGCAAAAGGTGCCTAATGCAATTAAAATGGCAAGACCGAAACGAGTTACGGATGACTTCGTCTTGCCCATCAAAAGGGAGATGCGCGAAAATATATTGATTTTCATGGTCTTAAAACGTTCTCATGTTACAAGGTGTGTGGCAGAACTGCCTACCTATACCTGAGAAAAATATACAGGGGAATGAGAAAAGAAGCAAGTCATTTTCGTGAAAACATTTCTTGCCGGCTATTTTGTTTTGGTTCTCCCCAAACAAAACAGCAAAAAAATGTCGAAATATGTTTGGGATTCCGGCTATTCCGGACGGATCTGTCCGATTTTCTCCATGATCTGGTCGGCTATTTCCTGATAGATGGCCTTCAGACGTTCGTGGGAGCAGTTTTTGGCTTCTTCGCGCAGTTCTTTGAATTCAAGCGGCTTTCCATAGCTGATGATGATTTTGACCGGTTTGGGGAAGACGGATTTCCGGTCGTATGCTTCATAAGAGCCAAAGATGCGGACGGGGATGACGGGGACGTTGGTCTTGACAACGGTCAGCCCGATGCCGGAGTGGGCCTTTTGCAGATTTCCATCCGGGGTGCGTGTTCCTTCCGGGAAGAGGTTGACACAGCATCCTTTTTCCAGAAGTTCGAGCAGGGTGCGGAGTCCGCTCATACCGCTGCCGTCTCTGTCCACGGGGACCGCGTGGACGATGCGGAGGATCGTTCCGAATATCTTGTTTTTAAAAAGGGATTTGCGGGCAAAATAATGGATCGCTTTGGGCAGGGAAGTTCCGATGAGTACCGGATCCAGGAAGCTGGCATGGTTGCTGGCGATGATCGCGGCGCCTTGCCGGGGAACGTATTCCCGGTGATAGACTTCCCATCTGAAGTAGATCTTGAAGAGGATCTTGCAGGGAAACCAGACTATGAAATAAAGCGGATTCATCGGATAATCTGTTTGTTTTGGAATGGCTTATATATCAAGCGGCATTCAATTTGATTTTTGCTTGTCCAGTTTCGCGTGGATCTCTTTCAGGAGCAGTGCGGTCGTTTCTTCGGGTGTCATTTTGGAATTGTTGATCACGGTCGCGCCCAAGGAGATCATGAGGGGAGAGGTGGCTCTCTGGGTGTCGCGGCGATCCCGTTCGGCCAGGTTTTCGACCACGCCGTCGGCTTCGCGTCTGCGGGATCTTTCGTCCAGGCTGGCATCCAGATAGAATTTGAACTCTGTTTCGGGGAAGATCACCGACCCGATGTCGCGCCCTTCCATGACCAGATCACCAAACTCAACACATTCGCGCTGACGCTTTTTCATCCACGCGCGGACGGCCGGGACGGCGGCTACTTTGGGGACGACAGCGCTGGTGGCCGAGGTCCGGATCTCGGTGGCCGGATGGTATCCATCCACGGTCAGATAGACGGCTTTGTTCGCGCAGACGAGCTTGGTTTTCCAATGTTTCAAGACTTCCGCGATAGCCTTGGGATCATCCACATCGACCTTCTGCTGGATACAATACCAGGCAAGCGTCCGGTACATGGCTCCTGTATCAACGTATGTATAACCCAGCGCCGCGGCGACACGTTTAGAGTTTGTGCTTTTCCCGCTGGCGCTTGTACCATCTATCGCGATAACAACCGGCTTCTTTTTCATGGTAATAATGCCCGGCCGTGAGTAGCGGCAAGGCCGCATTATTTTGACAGCAGAAAGCCCGTCAGACAATCTTTTCTTTGGTTTTGACCCAAAATCGCATCAAATCCTGCAAATCTTGTTGATCCTGTCAAAATAAAAATCCCCGGCGGACTTAAAATCGTTGGGGATCTCTGTTCTTCAATAGTCAGGAATTACTGTACCGCTCTGAAGAATCTCTTTCCTTCAGTTGGTTTAAATGTATAAATACCATTTTGAGTATCGCTTACGCGCTTCCAACTCTCCATATCAGAGCTTTCCTGTAACGTTCCTGTAAAGGTAATCTTCCACTCATTACCATTTTGCTCCAAAACCAATTTTGGAGTTGCTGGTGTTACCGTTAAGGTTGCCAGAGCACTCATTGCGGCTCCTTGTGCATTAGTGACTAACACCATATATGTCCCGGCATCGTTCTGTGAAACAAAAGGTATCGTGTAGCTGGAACCATTAACACCACTCATCAGTGAATTGTTTTTGAACCATTGATAGACCAACGGCTCACTTCCAGTCACAGTCAATCCCAAGGTTACAGCACTTCCTTCACTGACTGTCCAACTTTCCAAATCTTTCACAATAACCGGAGCCGTAGGTGGTATCACAAATGTTACACTCATAATTCCTGTCACATTGGCTTCG